>DASYEE010000128.1:0-75275 GCA_036499165.1 Galbitalea sp.
CGACTTCCGTGCAAACACGGTGAGTGGCAACATCGCCGTGCTGCACGCTGCACCGGCCGAAACGCCAGCCTCATGACTCCTGTGTTTGGCCACGGGCATCTGAGGCTCTACCTGCTCAGTTTGCTCGACGAGTCGCCGAAACACGGGTACGAACTCATCCAGGCACTCGGCGATCGCTTTGGTGGCACCTATATTCCGAGCGCGGGAACCATCTATCCCCGCCTGGCGAAGCTGGAGGAGGAGGGGCTCGTCACGAAGGCAGCGGATGGCCGCAAGACCGTCTACTCCATCACAGACGCCGGTCGCGCTGAACTTTCCGAGCGCGCCAGCGAGCTCGGCGGCATCGAAGACGAGGTCTCGGACTCCGTTCGTCGCCTCGCCGACGAGGTGCGATCCTCAGTCAACCAGGCGATGAAGAGCCTCCGCGCCGACCTCGCCTCCGCGGCTCGCGACGCCAGGGAGGATGCGAAGCAGGCCGGCCGAACCACGAGGGCCGACCAGTCGTGGACCCGCACGGAAACGCGCGCAAACCTGCAGGAGGCTGAGTTCGCGCTCACGACCTTCCGGCACCAGATCCGCTCCGAACTGCGCCGAGGTGTCTCGCGTGGTGACCTCGCGACGGAAACCCTCGCCACCCTGAAGACGGGGCTCGACGAGGTCCGGCGCGCGGTCATCGACTCACTCGGGAATACGAAGGCATAACGCTCACTTAGAGTTGTGGGCCACGTTTGCCGCCTTTACCCTCTCAGGGAGTAAGCTCGCCCCTCGTGACAAATGAAGCCCGGTCGCCCAAGCGGTGGCTGATCGGAGAGCCACTCCCCTCAGACAAGCTCGAGGGGCAACTGCTCCCCAAGCACCTCGCGCTGCCGATCTTTGCCTCCGACGCACTCTCCTCTGTTGCATACGCGCCCCAGGAGATGATGCTGATCCTCCTGCTGGGCGGCACAGCATTTCTGGCCTTCGCCCCCGGTGTCGCGGCAGCGGTCGTTGTGCTTCTCACCGTTGTCGTTCTCTCGTACCGGCAGCTGGTGAAGGCGTATCCGAGCGGTGGCGGCGACTACGAGGTCGCACGCAAGAACATCGGCGAGGTCGCGGGATTGGTCGTCGCATCCGCGCTGCTGGTCGACTACGTCCTCACCGTGGCTGTGTCTGTCGCATCCGGCGTCGACAACATCATCTCGGCTTTCCCCGGGCTCAACTCGTTCCGGGTCGAGCTCGCCATCGTCTTCCTGATCGTGCTCGCCGCGGTCAACCTCCGCGGGGTCCGCGAGTCGAGCAAGGCTTTCGCGATTCCGACCTACCTGTTCATCGTGAGCATCGCGGTGATGGTCGTCACCGCTCTCGTCGAGGCACTGGTCGGCAACGCTCCCCAGGCGGAGTCGATGGCTTATAACGTGAAGCCGGAGAGCATCGCGCAGGTCGCGTTCGTGCTCCTCCTGTTGCGCGCGTTCTCGAGCGGATGCAGCGCGCTCACCGGTGTCGAGGCCGTCTCGAACGGCGTCCAGGCGTTCCGTCGACCGAAGATCCAGAACGCGCAGAAGACGCTCGTGCTGATGGGTTCGATCGCCATCGTGCTCTTCGTTGGCCTCGTCGCGGTCGCGCTGGTGAGCCACGTGCACTACGCGCAGTCGGCGTGCGACCTGATCGGGTTCAAGAACTGCACCATCGTGCCGCAGCGCTCACTCATCGCTCAGGTGGCATCGGCGACCTTCGGCAATAACTCTGCGATGTTCTTCATCATCCAGGCGGCAACGGCCCTCGTCCTGCTGCTGGCCGCCAACACCGCATTCAACGGATTCCCGCTGCTCGGCTCCGTCCTCGCGCGGGACCGCTACGCGCCGAAGTCGCTGTCGACCCGCGGCGACCGCCTCATCTACTCCAACGGCGTCATCCTTCTCGCCCTTGCCGCCGGCGTGCTGCTGGTGGTCTACCAGGCCAACGTCACCTCGCTCATCCAGCTCTACATCATTGGTGTGTTCGTCTCGTTCACCCTCGGCCAGACCGGCATGATCCGGCACTGGATCAGGCTCCTGCGCACGAATCCGCCCAATCGCGGTTCGATCAGGGTCAGCCTCACGATCAACTCGATCGGCGCGACTTTCACCGCGAGCGTGCTGGTCATCGTCACGGTGTCGAAGTTCACGAGCGGCGCATACCTCGTGTTCATCATGATGCCGATCCTGTTCTTCCTCATGCTCGGCGTGAACCGCTACTACCGGGATGTCGACAAAGAGATCGAACCGGATCCGACTACCACGTTCGGCGCCCGCGGTGACCACGCGATAGTGCTGGTGGGAAAGCTGCAGAAGCCCGTTCTCAAGGCGCTCGACTACGCGATCGCGGCCCGGCACGAGAGCATCGAAGCCGTCCATGCGTCCATCGACGACGACGAGACCCGCAGGCTCGAAGAGCAGTGGGCCGAGCAGAACATCAAGATTCCGCTGCGCGTAATCGAGTCGCCATACCGCGAGATCGGCCTGCCGCTCGTCAAATACATCAAGTCGAGGCGCGAGGAACACGGCTCAGAGGTCGTGACCCTGTACATGCCGCTCTTCATCGTCGGCCACTGGTGGGAAGCTCTCCTCCACAACCACAAGTCCAGGCGACTTCGCCACAAGCTCATGCTCGTGCACGGCGTCGTCATCGCACTGGTTCCGTGGCTGCTCGACTCATCGGAGATGATCTACGGCAGGCGGTCGCGACCGCTGCCGGGTCAGGATCGTCGTGGTGAGCCGATCAGGCCGATCGTGCGCAAGGCGATGCCGCCCGTCACGCCGGGCAGTGGGCGCAAGGCCGGCGGCCGGGTCTCCGGTGCGAGGCAGTCGGCTGCGGCCAAGCGCGACGCAGAGAAACTCGCAGCAGACAAGAAGACAGCGGACAAGCAGGCCGCTGCAGCCAAGGCGAGTGAAGGCTCGACGACTGCCGGCAAGACGCGCTAGTTACGCGATGCTGGCCGTCGTCGCTGTACTCATTGGGGGAGCCCTCGGCACTGCCGTGCGCGCGGGGCTCGACCTGTGGATCCAGCACGGTGACCACGAATTTCCGCTCGACACCCTGCTGATCAACATCGTCGGCTCCCTGCTGCTCGGCTTCCTGGTCGCGCGGGTGTGGCCCGTCGCCCCGGTCTGGGTTCGGGCCGGAGTGGGGCCTGGGCTGCTGGGCGGCTTCACGACCTTCTCCGCCGTGATGGCATCTATGGTCACGCTCGCGGCGGGAGGGCAAGTCCTCCTCGCGCTGCTCTACATCGTCGCGACACTCGTGCTGGGGTTCGGGGCCGCGGCCCTCGGCCTGGTGCTTGGACGTCGCCGCGAGACCCCGCCGATCGTCGAGGCCGACGAATGACGTTCATCGCGATCGTCGCAGGAGGCGGGCTCGGCTCACTCGTGCGCTACCTCGTGACGCTCGCCTTCCGCGGGCGAGGCATTCTGCCGTGGGCCGTGTTCGCGGTCAACGCGGCCGGGTCGGCGCTCGGCGGCACCATCGTCGGCCTGGCGGTGGCCGGCGCCGTATCCGCCGACCTGAGACTCATCCTTGTCACCGGCGTCGCGGGCGGACTCAGCACCTTCAGCAGCTTCAGCGTCGAATCCGTGCAACTGTTTCTCGAGGGCAAGTGGCGCACGGCGGGAGTCAACGTCATCCTGAACCTGGTGGTCGGTCTCGCGGCTGCCACCGCCGGCTACCTGATCACGACGCTCGCGGTCTGACCATCTACGACGAATAACACGATGCCGATGCATCAAATGGGAAAAGAGTCCTAGCCGGATCGAGTCGGATTGCTTTGCTGGGAGAGAAGAACCAGTGTCTTCAGAAGTGCATCCCAAGCAGAGCAAGCAAGCCGCCTTCCGGGTCTCGCAGCTATCAGGGTGCGACGTGCAGCGTGCTGGCTAACGCTATCGTTCGACCAGGTTTGCCTTCTCCACGACGTGCTCGAACCGCTTTGTCATCGTCGAGACGTACGTCACTGTCAAATGGCTTCCCTGCCGATACACGTCAACGTTGCCGATGACCGCCGGGCAGTTCCCGAGTTGGGGAGGACAGATGGCATCGGTCATGTCCACGAAAACGAGGCCCGGATCCGACCCCTTCTTCAGATGGGATGATGCGTCGATGATGCTGCCATGATCGCGTTCCACCACCTCTTTCTGCGCCGACGCGGAGCTCGAAGCATCGCGCGCGAAGCTGCACGCCGCGACGGCATCAGGATGCTCGGCGACGCACTCGTACACGCGAAAGCCCGCGGCGGGGCTCGGATTGTCGGAAACCACTGCAACCCGGATCCCGCTCTGCCGAAAATCCGCGTATTGGGAAGCAAGTCCGTCGATCATCGACTCCCGCTGCGCGCTGGGGGAATCATCTCCGTCATTCGACACCGCTACGGCGCGCACTTGTGAGGTGAAGATCACGGTGGGTTTCAGTTTAGCGATCTCCTTGCGCGCGGCGATATTCCAAGCATCACAGGAAGGCACTCGCTGGCCACTGATCAGAATCGGCGCCTCGGAAAGGGGACACGCGCTTTTGAAGAGGGTGACAAGTCGATAGTGTTCGCTCACCGCCAGGGCGTTAAGCGCCGGGAACCACTGCTCGATTTTGGAATCCCCAACGGCGACCATTACGGGTTTGGCGGACTTGGCGCCATAGATGCACATGATCACGGCCGAGGCGAGCTGGTTCTGCTCGCAGTTGGCGCCATCGGGGAAGTGCGGGACATCGTCCGTCGCCGACATGGGTTGCGGCACCACCCAGGCCGGATTGGCGGTGAGCAGCTTGAGGGGTGTCTGCGAGATATCCGAGGACAGAATGCCCGACCCGACAGCTTTGACAGAGCCGGCAGAGGACGCGGGCGGCGCGAGGACCTGCTGGGCACCGGCTATCCAGAGCACCCCTCCGGCTGCGGCGGACACCAGGGCACACACCAAACCGAGGATCAGACCGTTTCGAGCCCGGGCGCGCATCCAGCGGGAAAACCGCACCGGGTTCTCGACCAGCAAGTGGGTGAGCCACGCGAGGACCACGGCCGCCTCGGCGATGAGGATCAAATCCGAATAGCTCAGGCTCGGCCTCACATACTTGGCGATTGTGATGAGCGGCCAGTGCCACAGGTACAGCGAATACGAAATGCCCCCAACCCAGACCAGGGGTGCGACGGATAACCCACGCTCAGGAAGCGAACGCTCTGAGGATCCTCCGCCCAGGATCACGAACGCCGTCGCCACGACCGGGATAGTCGTGAGGACGCTCGGCCACAGGTTCTCATCCCGCAGGAGGACCAGCGAGGCGAGCAACCCTATGAGGCCGATATACGCGAGCCAGAACCGTGCCGCCTTCGGCATCCTGTCCCGCAGCCATGGAAACGCGATCGCCGTGGCTGCGCCGATCGCGAGCTCCCAGAGACGGGTCGTGGTCGTGAAATAGATCGAGGCCCCCTGGGACTGGGCCGCAAGCAACGTCCAGGCTAACGAGATGACGACGACGATCATCGCTACCGTTCCCACCGTCAAGCGGTACCTCGTCTTGAGCTGGATTGCGATCACCCCGGCCACGATGATGAGCAGCGGCCAGAGAAGATAGAACTGCTCCTCTACCGCGAGCGACCAGAAGTGCTGTACCGGTGAGGCGGCAGCGTCCTCGGCAAGATAGTCGATCGACCGTCCGGCGAACACCCAGTTGACGATATAGACCGCTGCCGCGCCAATGTCTCCGCCGAACTGCTGCCAGAGCACCCGCGGTACGAACAAGACCGTTGCGCTCGCGGTACCAAGCAGCACCAGCGTCGCGGCAGGAATGAGGCGGAGAGCCCGACGCGCATAGAAACGCGACAGCGAGATGCGTCCGGTGGCCCGGTGCTCCCTAACCAGATGGGAGGTGATGAGGAAACCGGAGATCACGAAGAACACGTCGACGCCGATGAACCCCCCGGGCAACACCCCCGACTTGAGGTGGTAAACAAGCACCGCCAGCACCGCGATGGCCCGCAAGCCTTCGATGTCACGCCGGAACTCACCGCGCCGAGGCTTTGGCGTTTTTTCGGTCGCTGCGGTTTCGGAAGGTCGAAGCAGGGTCATGGACATACCTCTAGACGGCAAGAGACGCGCAAGGGCCCGGAGCTCGTCTCAAAGGAATGCCTCGCCCGCAGCGACGAGACACAATTGTCCTCAGATTAGCAGCGCGCAGTCGCCTCTCAGGTGATCCGGCGATGACGCTGGATGAGCCGCGGCGTCACGAGGCGATGCTTCGGGGCGTCCGGGTCGGCTTCCCAGTCCACGAGGGATGACCCGGTCGCCCCCATGATCAGCTCGAGTGCGCCAGCGGCGACCTCCTCGAGCGGCTGCTCGATGCTGGAGAGCCCGACCGCCTCGGCGACGGGCGTGTTGTCATAGCCGATCACCGGAACATCCGGGCCGACAACGAGCAGGGCACCGAGTGCGAGGGCGTCGCTGGCCGCCACGATCGCGTCGAACGGGATGCCTGCCTCGCGGAGTTCCCGGATCGCCTCGCGGCCCTGGGCGACGCCGTCCTCGACAGCGGGCTGTAGTTCATCCAGTTCGGCGGGCGAGAGGTCCGTGCCCTCCGCCATCGCCTCACGCCAGCCCAACCTGCGGTCATCCCCTGTGCCAGACGGACTCGGCCACCCGAGGAACGCGACGCGACGTTCGCCCTCCGCAATGAGCGCGGCCGTCGCCTGGTGGAGCCCGCTGCGGCCGTCGACATCGACCCACAGGTGCCGCGGATCGTTCATGTCGTCGATTCCCCACGGTCGACCGAAGGTGACAAACGGTATTCCGTTCGCGATCAGCCACTCCGTGCGCGGATCGTTGAAGAATGTCGAGGTGAGAACGAAGGCGTCGACATCGGCACCATCGTGCAGGCGCCGGAACTGTCGTATCTCGTCATCCGGGCCGGTGGCCGTGAACAACATGATGCGCAGGCCACGCGCATCCGCACCCTCGGTGAGCGAGTGCAGGAAGCGGTCGTGCACCGACCCCGAGATGCCGTTGTTACTCATGGGGTCGAGTCGGATGCCGAGGGTCGAACTCCTGCGCGTACGGAGGCGGCGTGCGGATGCGTGCGGACGATACCCGAGTTCGGCGATCGCGGCCTCGACCCTGCTGCGAGTCTCCGGTCGCACGATGTCGGGCGTATTCAGCACATTCGACACGGTCTGCCGTGAAACGCCGGCCAGTAGACCGACGTCGAGGACAGTCGGGAGCCTTGCCATGATCGCCTCCGAACGTGTCGTTTCGTCGACCTTACCGGTTGACAGGCCGATTGGGCCGTGCTTATGGTCATCTTAGTTTGATCGATCAAATCCGGAAGTTCCCCACCTCATTTGAACGATCAAGTTCGTCGCAGAGACGGACGCGAACACCAACACCTGCATCATCACCAAGGGAGAAAACAATGCAAAGACGCAACCGCTGGCTCGGTGCCGGCGCTCTTGCCGTGATCGGGGCCCTTGCGCTCAGCGCGTGCGGCTCAGGATTCAGTAGTTCGTCCGGCGGCTCCACCGGCGGGGAGCTCAGCTCATCCAAGAAAGCGCTCACGGTCCTCATCGGGTCGAGCGGCCCGGCCGAGACCTCGGCCGTTACGAGCGCCGTGTCGTCATGGTCGAAGACTGCCGGAACCTCGGCGAAGGTGATCGCGGCCAGCGATCTCAGCCAGCAGCTCTCCCAGGGCTTCGCATCCGGCAAGCCTGCCGATGTGTTCTACCTCGGCAACACCGACCTCGCCGGCTACGCGTCCGCGGGCGACCTCCTTGCCTATGGCAACAAGCTGCCGAACAAGAGCGACTTCTACCCGTCGCTCACTAAGGCGTTCACGTACAACAACCAGTTGTACTGCGCACCGAAAGACCTCTCCACGTTGCAGCTCGTCATCAACGATTCAATCTGGCAGAAGGCCGGCCTCACGAAGGCCGACTACCCGACGACCTGGAACGAGCTCGAATCCGTCGCCAAGAAGCTGACGACCAAGTCCGTCGTCGGGCTCAGCATGAACGGCCAGTACGAGCGCATGGGCGCGTTCATGGTCGAGGCTGGCGGCAACCTGATGAACCCGACGAGCACCAAGGCGACGGCAGACAGCGCCGCTAACGTCACGGCACTGACCTACGTCAAGAAGCTGCTGAACGAGGGCGTCATGAAGTACTCGAAGGATGTCGGCGAGTCGGACGGCGGGCAGGCGCTCGGCGCAGGCAAGGCTGCGATGACCGTCGAGGGCAACTGGGTCACGGGCGAGCTGAAGTCTGACTTCCCCACCGTCAAGTACACGGTTGTTCCGCTTCCGTCCGGCCCGGCGGGCAAGGGCACACTCGTCTACACGAACTGCTGGGGCATCGCGAAGGACAGCCCGAACCAGGCTGCCGCGCTGAAGCTCGTCGAGAAACTGACCAGTGAAAGCGACCAGCTGGCGTTCTCCAAGGCGTTCGGCGTGCTGCCGTCGATCCAGTCGGCCGCCACTAAGTGGAAGAGCCAGAACCCGGCGCTCGTGCCGTTCCTCGACGGCGTCTCATACGCGCAGGGCGTGCCCGCCTCGAAGAACTCGGCCGCTGTGGTGACCGACTTCGACTCGAAGCTCGAGACCCTGGCGACCAGTGATCCGAAGACGATTCTGGCCGCGGTGCAG
The DNA here is from genome assembly GCA_036499165.1 of Galbitalea sp. Taxonomy (GTDB): domain Bacteria; phylum Actinomycetota; class Actinomycetes; order Actinomycetales; family Microbacteriaceae; genus Galbitalea. The sequence goes on from DASYEE010000128.1 coordinate 8,623, forward strand.
ACGAACCTCCAGGCAACGCTCAAGTAGCGACCAAAAATGACAACGCTCGCGAGCCGGACCTCTCCCCGCCACCACCGTGGCATCAACCGGGGAGAGGCCCGCTCGGGGTGGCTCTTCACCGCCCCGACCCTCATCCTGCTCGGTCTCTTCCTCGTCGTGCCGATCTTCATGGCGCTGTGGGTCGCGTTCTCCGACTGGAACGGCAACGGGAGTCCGTTCACGAGCGCTGTGCACTTCATCGGCCTCTCGAACTTCGGCTCTGTGCTGAGCGGCGGCGGTCTCGACGAACAGAACTTCGGCCAGGCGCTGCGCAACAATGCCTGGTACGTCATCCTTGTCGTCCCGATCCAGACGATCGTCGCGCTGTTCCTCGCCGTGATGGTCAACCGGCAGATCCTCAAGGGGCGCGGCATCTTCCGCACCGCGTTCTACTTCCCCTCCGTCACAAGCTCCGTCGCCATCACCGTGCTGTGGCTGTTCCTGTTCAGCCAGTCCGGCGCCATCAACAATGTGCTCGGCTGGTTCGGGATCAACGGGCCGAACTGGTTCAACGAGCCGTCCGGCATCATCCAGGACGGGCTCGCCGGTCTTGGCGTGAAGTCCGGGCCCGGGTTCCTCACAGGCAACTCATTTCTCGGCGTCTCGTGGTGGGACTGGATCGGCGGCCCGTCTGTCGCCATGACTGCGCTGATCTTCATGGCCATCTTCACCACGAGCGGCACCTTCATGCTCCTGTTCATTGCGGCGCTGCAGAACATGAGCGGCGAAGTGCAGGAGGCCGCAATGGTCGATGGTGCAACTGGCTGGCAGCGATTCCGCTTCGTCACGCTGCCGCAACTGCGACCGACCCTGTTCACCGTGCTGACTCTCGGGCTGATCGGCGGGTGGCAGATCTTCGACCAGATCTACACGGGTACGCAGGGCGGCCCGGCGAACACCACGACTTCGCCCGCGTATCTCGCCTACTCGACGGCTTTCGGCAACGGGCAGGAGTGGGGACAGGGCGCGGCGATCGGGTTCATCGTCTTCGCGATCATCGTCGTGTTCACGATCGTGCAGCGCGTGATCCTTCGCGAGCGCAAGGTCTCGAAGCGGCGGATGCGGCTCTACAACCTGCCACCGTCGGCGCGAGACGGCAGCAGCAACGATGAGGATGACCAGGGCCCGGGCATGCAGGCGGCAGTCGGCATCGCAACGGAGTCCCAGGTGAACAGGTCAGGGGGCACGGTATGAGCGTCGCGCTCGACCGGCCGGACCTCGCGCCAGTCGAGACTGAGCCGCAGAAGAAGCAGCCGATCCGGTTCCGCGAACGACTGACGCCTCGCCAACTCTGGGGCAACGCCATCGTCTACGCGGTGCTGACCATCATCGCCGTCCTGTACATCTATCCGTTCCTGATCGAGGTCTTCACCTCGTTCAAGACCGACCCGGATGCGACCGCGAACGCGATATCCCTGGTGCCGCCGACGTGGACGACCGCCGCCTACCAACAACTCTTTGCGAATTCAGACTTCCCGATCTGGTTCAAAAACTCCGTCGTCGTTACCGTGGTCGTCACGGCTGGCCGCGTCTTCTTCGACTCGCTCGCCGGGTATGCGCTGGCGCGGCTCAATTTCCGGGGCAGGGCTGGCATCTTCGCCGGTCTCATCGCCGTCATGAGCGTGCCGTCTGTAGTCCTGCTCATCCCGAAGTTCCTCGTACTGAACTCCCTCGGCCTGTACAACTCCTACGCCGGCATGATCCTGCCGCTGCTGGTCGACGCAGCAGGCGTCTTCATCATGAAGAACTTCTTCGAGTCGATCCCGAAGAGCGTGGAAGAGCAGGCCCGCATCGACGGCGCGGGCACGTTCCGCACGTTCTGGTCGATCGTCCTTCCGATGGCGCGGCCTGCTCTCGTCACCATCTTCATCCTGTCGTTCCAGGGTTCATGGAACGAGCTGGCACAGTTCATCATCTCGACCAACGACCCGAGTCTGACAACCCTGACCAAGGGCGTCGCGTCGCTTGCCTCGGGGCAGCTCGGAGCCGCGAACCGCTACCCGCTGAAGCTCGGCGCTGCGCTGATCATGACCATCCCGGTCGCGGTGCTGTTCTTCGTGTTCCAGCGCAAGATCATGAACACGAGCGACGGAGCGGTCAAGGAGTGACGAGGGACGCATTGCAGCACGAAACCGCACAGGGGGAGACCACAGTGGACACGATGACCAAGCACAGGCAGCCGCTCTTGAGCGAGCAGACCGTCGTCCTGCGTGCTCCGGCCCAGGCGTGGTCCGAGGCATCCGGTGCGATGGGCGGCAACACTGTCGACGGGCTGTATGTCTCGGATGTCCGGATCGTCTCGGTGCTCGGCGTCACCTACGACGGCGTTCCCGGCGAACTCATCGCGACGGAAGCGCACTCGGCCGACACGGCGCGCTTCGTCTCGGTCCTCCGCACGCAGGACGATGATCTGCCGGACCCACGGATCCGTGCCGTCCACGAGCGCGCGGTGCGACAGGATGGCGCGACCGAGACGATCACGATCGCCTCGACGCTTGACCGACCGGTGACGATCGAGGTCGTCGTGAGTCTCGCGAGCGACCTGGCCGACATGGACGCGGTCAAGAGCGGCACGGCTGGCGCTGCTGTCGACATCCGGTTGGACGGCGAGTCGGCCAGGTGGTCGCGCGGTGCGGTGTCTGCGGACGCCGTGGCTCCGGGCGCCCGGATTTCGGCCGGCGAGACCTTGACGTTTTCGTGGATGCTCGAGGTGCCAGCGAAGGGTTCGGCGAGCGCGAGCTGGTCTGTGCGGGCAGAGGATTCGAGTGCCGTCGTAGTTGGCGCAAGCACTCCAGCCGACTGGGCGACCCCGGGGCACAGCGGTGACGACAGGCTCGACCGCTGGCTGGCGCGAGCGCTCGTCGACCTTGAAGCACTCAGGATGTCCCCCGCCACCGATTCGGACGCCGTGTTCCTGGCGGCTGGCGCGCCGTGGTTCTTCACCCTGTTCGGCCGGGACTCGATCTGGGCAGCCCGCCTCATGCTGCCCCTCGGTGGCCGACTCGCGGCCGACACGCTTCGAGTGCTCGCGAGCATGCAGGGAACGAAGAACGAAAACGAGACCGCCGAACAGCCGGGCAAGATCATGCACGAGTTGCGACGACAGGCGCTGCAGCTCCCATCGGAGGGGGTGACCCTGCCGCCGCTCTATTACGGAACGGTCGACGCCACCTCCCTCTGGGTGTGCCTGCTGCACGACGCCTGGCGCGCCGGGATGACAGACCGCGAGGTCGAGGCGTTGCTCCCCAACCTCACGGCCGCCCTCGAGTGGATGCGCGACTACGGCGACGCAGACGGCGACGGCCTGCTCGAATACATCGACACGAGCGGCCACGGGCTCACCAACCAGGGCTGGAAAGACTCGGGCGACTCCGTGCAGTGGCGCAACGGCACGCTGGCCGAAGGTCCCATTGCGCTCTGCGAAGTGCAGGGCTACGCCTACGAGGCAGCGCTTCATGGCGCTGACCTGCTTGAGCATTTCGGACGCGACGGACGCGAGTGGCGGGAGTGGGCATCCCGGCTTCGCGCCCGCTTCAACGAGAGCTTCTGGATCGAGGATGCCGCGGGCGCCTACCCGGCGATCGCACTCGACGTGCACAAACGCCCGGTCGATACCGTGACGAGCAACATGGGTCACCTGCTCGGCACCGGACTGCTCGACGAGCAGCAGGGTCGGCTCATCGCGGCTCGGCTCGTGTCGCCGGAGCTGTCTTCCGGTTACGGTCTTCGCACGATGTCGACCGACGCGGCTGGGTATTGGCCGCTCAGCTACCACGGCGGAAGCGTCTGGGCGCACGACACGGCGATCGCGGTGCGCGGTCTCGCGATCGATGGGCACGCGGATGCGGCGGCCGTGCTCACCGAGGGACTCCTGGCGGCAGCGGCATCCTTCGACTATCGGATGCCAGAACTGCACTCAGGCGACCCGGCGACCGAGTTCTCGCGTGCCATCCCCTACCCCGCCGCCTGCCGTCCGCAGGCCTGGTCGGCCGCCGCCGCGGTTGCCGTCTGGGCCGCGCGGCAGTAGCCGGCGTCACGCCGCCGGTCGAGTAGCCGCGCGAAGCCGGCGTCATCGAGACCAACCAACGACCTGACACCGCCGGTCCAGTAGCCGCGCGAAGCCGGCGTCATCGAGACCACCCAGCGACCTAACACCGCCGGTCGAGTAGCCGCGCGAAGCCGGCGTCATCGAGACCAACCAACGACCTAACACCGCCGGTCGAATAGCCGCGCGAAGCCGGCGTCATCGAGACCAACCACCGAGCTAACTGCTTTGGAGCTTCGAGAGGGTTGCGACGACCTGACGCGCGATCATGCGCCCCGCGCGGTTCGCACCGATCGTCGAGGCCTGCGGGCCATAGCCGGCGAAGAAGATCCGCGGGTCGCGGAATGACGTACCTGCGCCCACCGCGATACCGCCCTCCTTCTCACGGAGTTTCAGCGGCGCGAGGTGACGAAGCTCAGGGCGGAAGCCCGTGGCCCAGATGATCGCATCCACGTGCTGGAACGTGCCGTCGGGCCACCGCACCCCGTCCGGTTCGATCGCCGAGAACATCGGTTTGGGCTTCAGTACCCCGCGCTCGATGCCGGCCTGGATGCGCCGGGTACGGGGCACTCCTGTGCCACTCACGATGCTCGGGAGGGCCCGACCGGCACGCGCTGCCTCATCCTGTTTCGCGACGGCGGCCGTCCCGGCCTCCATGTTGAGCTCGCCCTCGTCGAGGAACTCGAGCTCGCGCCGGGTCGTCCAGGTGAGCTGGCTCGCTATGCCGTCGAGTTCCAGCAGGAAGCCGATGGCGGAGGTCCCGCCGCCTACCACGAGCACGCTTTGCCCCTCGAACTGCTTCGCGTCGATGTAGTCGGTGGTGTGCACCTGGCGACCAGCGAAGTCGTCGCGGCCGGGGTACCAGGGCACGAAGGGTGCGCCCCAGGTGCCCGTCGCGTTCACGACGATGTCGGTTGTGACATCCTGTTCGGTCTCATCGCCGCGGAAGGTGACAAGCAGGTTGTCTGCGTTGTTGTTGACTACGGAGACGACGTTCGCTGGCCTGACGACCTGGAAGCCGTAGTGCTCCTCATACCTGCGGTAATAGTCGGCGACGACATCTCGCGCCGGAAGCGTGCGGTCGGCCGTGTCGAAGCTGAGACCGAGGTCGTCCATGCCGGGCAGATCGTTGACCCGGTGAGCCGAGCCGAGCCGCAGCCCCTCCCAACGAAACTGCCACGCGCCGCCCGTCAACGGGCCCCGATCGAGCAGGACAAATTCGTTGCCAGCGTCGAGCCCGAGCCGCTTCAAATAGAAGGCGACCGACAGTCCAGCCTGCCCAGCACCGATCACGACAACGGAAGTGTCGGTTCCATCGGTGGTCACCCGACAACGTTACCCTCGCACGGTCGCGCGTGCCGCCGAGGTTGCTGGCCGGGTTGCCACCGAACCGACGACCGGGATGCAGCGGAGGGACCCTCTTCGCGTGATAAACTCACCGTTGGATTTCTATCTATCGTCGATCGTTTTTCTACATGAGGGGGTCACGCATGGGGCGCGGCCGTCAGAAGGCAAAGCACACCAAGGTTGCCCGGGATCTGAAGTACTACAGCCCGGACACCAATTACAGTGCGTTGGCCAATGAACTGCACAGCAGTACACCCGCGTCGTCCGAGATGGACAAGTGGGCTGAGTACATCGACGGCGACGAGTCTGAGGATGCCGACGAGGAGTCGCGCACCGCGTAACTCGGTGTCATTCCGTCCGCAAATCCCTCCTCTCCTTCAAGCGCCGGAAGAAATGACATGGGAGCCGCCGCTATAGCGCGGGCTCTTATGTGGTTTCTTCCGGCGCTTGGAGTAGCTGGGCGAATTGCGGGAGCGCGGGGTTAGGGGTTAGGAGGCGTAGCGGCCGGTGAGGCGCACGGCACCGCCGTTGACGCCCTTGGCCCCCTGCTCCCAGCCGTCGCCGACCGAATGCTCACTCGTGTGAACCTCGCCCGCGATCCAGGCCGGGAACCCGTCGACGGCAAGCTTCTCGATCACGCCAGCCGCGACATCCGGTGACACGACGGCGATCATGCCGATTCCCAAATTCCAGGTGCCTTCCGTCGACTCGAGGTCGACGCCACCAAGTCCGGCCAGCACCTGGAAGACGGGCGCCGGCGTCCAGCTGGCGCGATCGACCTCGGCCCATGACCCGATCGGCAGCACGCGCGCGAGGTTGGCCGCGATGCCGCCGCCCGTGATGTGCGAAAGCGCATGGATGCCGCGACCGGCCGCCTGGTCAGACAAGAGGCGCAGCAGCGGTGCGGTGTAGAGCCGGGTCGGCTCGAGCAGGACCTCACCGACGACGCCACCGAGTTCTGCGCTCTGGTCGGTGTACCCGATCGAGTTCTGAGCCAAAATGTGGCGCACGAGCGAGAACCCGTTGGAGTGCAGGCCGGATGACCCGATCGCGATGACGACGTCGCCGTCTTTCACGAGGTGGGGGCCGAGCTGCGCATCCGCCTCGACTGCACCGACGGCGGCGCCCGCAACGTCATAGTCGTCCGGCCCGAGGAGTCCGGGATGCTCGGCCGTCTCGCCACCGACGAGAGCAGTCCGCGTCTCCGAGCACGCCCGCGCGATGCCCGCGACGATGTCCGCGATGCGCGACGGCACCACCTTTCCGCAGGCGATGTAGTCGGTCATGAAGAGCGGCTTCGCTCCGACCACGACGATGTCGTCGACGACCATCCCGACCAGGTCCTGGCCAATGGTGTCGTGCTTGTCGAGCGCCTGGGCGATCGCGACTTTGGTTCCAACGCCATCCGTCGAGGTCGCGAGCAGCGGCCTCCGGTAGCTCTTCAGGAACGAGACGTCGAACAGCCCCGCGAACCCGCCGACCCCGCCGAGAACCTCAGGGCCGTGCGTCTTCTGCACCGCCGATTTCATGAGTTCGACGGCGAGGTCGCCCGCCGCAGTATCGACGCCGGCCTCGCGGTAGCTGGTTGCCATGGCTATAAGTCTGCCTCACGCAGCGCGCCCAGCCATGCGCCCGTAGACTGGAGCCGACTTATTTCCGGTTCAAGCGTCAGGAACCCCCCGACAGCATGTGCGGCATCGTGGGCATCGTCTCATCACAACCCGTCAACCAGCAGGTCTACGACAGCCTGTCGCTTCTGCAGCACCGTGGGCAGGATTCGACCGGCATCGCGACGGCCGAGGGCGACACCTTCCACATGTTCAAGGCCAAGGGCCAGGTGCGGGAGGCGTACCGCACTCGCGACATGCGCACCCTGGTCGGCACGATGGGCCTCGGCCACGTGCGCTACGCGACCCGCGGCAGCGCTGCGAACGAGGAAGAGGCGCAGCCCTTCTACGTGAACGCTCCGTACGGCATCATCCTGATCCACAACGGCAACCTCACCAACACGCGGGAGCTCACGCAGGAGCTGTTCCACGTCGACCGGCGCCACCTCAACACCTCGAGCGACACTGAGCTGCTCGTCAACGTGCTCGCCAACGAGCTGCAGGAGCAGGTCAGCGGCTCGGAGCTCGACCCCGACCAGATCTTCACCGCGATCTCGCGCCTGCACGAGCGCGTCGAGGGCTCGTATGCTGCGATCGCCCTCATCGCCGGCCACGGGCTGCTCGCCTTCCGCGACCCGTTCGGGATCCGCCCGCTGGTCCTTGGCCGCAAACAAACGGGCTTCGTTGGGGATGACTGGATCGTCGCATCCGAATCTCTCGTTCTCGAGCACGGCGGCTACGAAATCGTGCGCGACCTCGAGCCGGGAGAAGCGGTCTTCATCGCGGCCAACGGCGAGATGACGTCGAAGCAGTGTGCCGCGAATCCGCGCCTGATTCCGTGCTCGTTCGAGTACGTCTACCTCGCTCGGCCCGACTCAGTCATGAATGGCATCTCGGTTTATGAGGCGCGCCTGCGCCTCGGCGATCGCCTCGCCGACACGATCGCGAAGTACACGCCGATGGGCGACATTGACGTTGTCATGCCCATCCCCGACTCGTCGAGGCCAGCGGCAATGCAGGTCGCCCAGAAGCTCGGCGTCGAATACCGCGAGGGCTTCTACAAGAACCGCTACGTCGGTCGCACGTTCATCATGCCGGGCCAGGCGGAGCGCAAGAAGTCGGTTAAACAGAAGCTGAACGCGATGTCGAGCGAATTCAAGGGCAAGAACATTTTGATCGTCGACGACTCGATCGTGCGAGGCACGACATCCAAGGAGATCGTGCAGATGGCGCGGGAGGCCGGCGCGAACAAGGTCACCTTCACCTCAGCCGCGCCGCCCGTTCGTTACCCTCACGTCTACGGGATCAACATGCCGACCCGCCACGAGCTGGTGGCGCACGGGCGGAAGATCCCGGAGATCAACACGGAGCTGGGGAGCGACAACCTCATCTTCCAGGAGGTCGCAGACATGGAGTCGGCGATCCTGCAGGGGTCGAACGTCGCATCCCTTGAGATGAGCTGTTTTACGGGCGAATACGTCACCGGAACCGTGACGCCGGAGTACCTCGCCTGGGTCGAAGCCAACCAGCCGAGCTGAGGTGCCTGGACGGGCGGCCGAGCCGCCCGGTCACTTCTGTTTCGTGAACTGGTACTCGTTGCGGTTATCTGGCCGACCAAGGTAGACGAACAGGTGGAAGGGAGCCGCGCTCGAGACCACGAGCGTGAGCCCGGTGTTCGGTCCGACGGTCTTCGGGTCTGCAAAATCCAACTGCACTCCGGGCGCGCCGCCGACGTCGTTGCCGCCACTGCCGATGGACCAGCTGCCGGCGACGTCGACGTCCGGCCCCTTTGGGCTCTCGCCGGCAGCGACATCCAACTGCTCGACGACGCCCGTCGGGATGCCCGTGAGCACGAACCCGCCGTCGGATTCGAGGTCGAGCGTGGTGTGCCCGTGCGTCCAAGTGCCCTCGACCTGCGAGTGCGTCGGCGGCGGCACGATGACCGCGGGCTGACAGCCGGCCAGCAGCGTTCCGACGGCGACGACGCTAACCGTCGCAGCGAGAGCACGTGCCAGGCGAGTTACCACGCTCTAAGGCTACGCGGTGGCGACCCGCTAGTTGGCCGGGTCGGCTGGTTCGGTGCCGGCTTCAGGCTCGGCGCCGGCTTCTGGTTCGCTGTCGTCCGCGGGCTGCAGCCGATCGATGGATGCCCGCAGTGTCTTCACCCGGGCGCCCAGCGTTCGGTCGAGGACGATCGCAATGACGCACCCGACCAGCACGCCGAGGACGACCCCGTAGATCGTGAAGTACCCGAAAGTTGCACCGAAGCCGACTGTCTCGTCGATGGGGAACGCTGCGGTGAGGATCAACGCGACGATGACGCCGACGATGGCACCGAGGATGGCGAAGACCGCAAACTTGGGAGCCCGACGGATGCGGACCTCGCGGTCGCGGGCGTCGGTCTCGCGGTCGGGGGTACTCACCTGATCATTCTCGCATCCGCAGGATGGGCAGATGATCCGCGAGGTCGGCCCGTGAGCCGGATGCGTGGACATCGCCGTCCGCGACAGCCTTCGCCCACTGCCCGACGCCCGTGGCGAGGGAGAGCCAGGTCGCAGCATTCATCTCGATGACGTTCGGCGGTGTGCCTCGAGTGTGGCGCGGTCCCTCGATAGCCTGCACGGCACCGAACGGCGGAACCCGCACCTCGACGGTGTTCCCCGGCGCGCGCTCTGCGAGCAGCTGCAGGAGGTAGCGCACCGCGGTCGCGGTCGTCTCCCGGTCCGCCGCGCTTCCCATGATGGCAGCGCGAACGGCGCTTTCTCCCTCTTCATCGGGTATCCGTGCCCTGGCCATGCTCCAACGGTAACAACGCCCAAGTAACCTAGACACGTGCGAATCCTTGTTTTGGGCTCCGGTGCGCGCGAGCATGCCATCATCACCTCGCTGCTCGCCGAGAAGGCCGGGCACGAGATCACCGCGGCGCCGGGCAATGCCGGCATCGCGGCATCCGTTCCCGTGGTCGCACTCGACCCCACGAACGGCGACGTCGTCACGCAGTACGCGCTCGACAACGCGATCGACCTCGTCGTGATCGGGCCGGAAGCACCGCTCGTCGCTGGCGTCGCAGACAAGGTGCGCGCACGGGGCATCCCCGTCTTCGGGCCGGGTAAGGCCGCTGCGGCACTCGAGGGCAGCAAGACGTTCGCCAAACGGATCATGGATGAGGCCGGCGTGCCGACCGGTCGCGCCACGAGGGCCGGTTCGCTCGATGAAGCCGTCACGGCGATCGACGAATATGGCGCGCCATACGTAGTGAAGGCCGACGGGCTCGCGGCTGGCAAGGGTGTGCTCGTGACGGCCGACCGTCTCGCGGCCGTCGCCCACGCGGAGTACTGGCTGCAACACGGCGCCGTCCTCGTCGAAGAGTTTCTCGCGGGTCAGGAGGTCTCGCTGTTTCTCCTCAGCGACGGTCACACCGTGCTTCCGCTTTCGCCCGCCCAGGACTACAAGCGCATCTACGACCGCGATGAAGGCCCGAACACGGGCGGCATGGGCGCGTACTCTCCGCTGCCGTGGCTGCCGGACGGCTTCGTCGACGAGGTCATCGACTCGGTTGCACTGCCCACCGTGCGTCAGCTCGCGGCCGAGCAGAAGCCGTTCATCGGGCTCCTCTACTGCGGGTTGATCCTGACGTCGAAAGGCGTTCGCGTCATCGAGTTCAACGCGCGATTCGGCGACCCGGAGACCCAGGTCGTGCTGCCGCGGCTCGTAACCCCCTTGAGCGGTTTGCTGTTCGCCGCGGCCACCGGCGGCCTCGGATCGCTGCCGCGACCAGAATTCTCCGACGACGTTGCCGTCACGGTGGTGCTCGCCAGCGAGGGATACCCGGAGGATCCGATTACGGGCAGGCCGCTGGCGGGGCTCGACCAGGTGCGCGACGTTACCGTCCTCCATGCTTCGACCGCAGCATCCGCCGACGGCTATGTCGCGACCGGGGGGCGCGTGCTCAGCATCGTCGGGCTCGGAGGCGACTTCGCTGCAGCGCGGGCGAAGGTCTACGCGGCGCTGGAGGTCATCCGGTTGCAGGGCGGGCAGTTCCGCACCGACATCGCAGAAAGGGTGGCGCAGTGAGCGATCTGGACGGCTGGACCCACCTGTACTCCGGGAAGGTGCGCGACCTCTATGAGTCGGATGCGCATCCAGACCGGATCCTGATGGTCGCGAGCGACCGCGTTAGCGCGTACGACCACGTGCTCTCGCCGGCGATCCCCGACAAGGGCGCGATCCTCACTCGCTTGAGCCACTGGTGGTTCGATCAGCTGGCCGGTATGCCAAACCACCTCGCCCCGCTGGACGAATGGGATGAGATCCCCGCGTCGGTCGCCGACCGGGCGATGCTCGTGAAGAAGCTCGTGATGTTCCCCGTGGAGTGCGTCGTTCGCGGCTACCTCTCCGGCAGCGGGTGGATCGAATACCAGGAGACGCAGAGCGTGTGCGGCATCGAGCTGCCGGCGGGCCTCACCGACGGCGACCGCCTGCCTGAGCCGATCTACACCCCGGCATGGAAGGCCCCGGCGGGCCAGCACGACGAGAACATCACCTTCGAGCGCACCGCAGAGCTCGTCGGGCTCGACAACGCGACCGCCCTCCGCGACCTGTCTCTCACGATCTTCGCCCGGGCATCCACGATCGCTGAGGCCAAGGGCGTGATTCTCGCTGACACCAAGTTCGAGTTCGGTTCAGACGACGATGGAACGATCACCCTCGGCGACGAGGTGCTGACCTCAGACAGCAGCAGGTACTGGGATTCCGCGAACTACGACAGCGGCAACCGCACGGCAAGCTTCGACAAGCAGCCAGTCCGCGACTGGTTGAAGGCCAACTGGGCCGAGGCCGGAAGCGGTTCTGGTGAACCTCCGACCCTCCCGGCGGACGTCGTCGACGCGACTGTCGCCCGCTACCGAGAGCTGCTCGCGCGCCTCACCGCTTAGCGCGCCGCGAAGCAGGAATGCGCCGCGCCTCCATGCGGTTGCATGGAGTGTGGGAACTGAGGATCTGCTGGCGGCCGACACGGCCATGGGAGCGGTGACCCTTCTCGTCGCCGACCTGGACGCGATGACCGCCTACTACCGCGACGCGGTGACGCTGCAGGTACTCGGTGAGACCGAGACGACTGTCACCCTCGGGCGCGGATCCACGCCCGTCGTGATCCTCGAGCACTCGCCAGCGCTGAAGCACGCATCCCCGCACGACGCCGGACTCTTCCACACCGCGATCCTGTTCGACACCGAGCGCGCACTTGCCGCCGCCGTCTATTCGGTGGCCCAGCGTCATCCTGGTTCGTTCACCGGGAGCTCAGACCACCTCGTGTCGAAGGCGTTCTACTTCGATGACCCGGAGGGCAACGGCGTCGAGCTCTACTGGGATCGCGATCGTAGCCAATGGAGCTGGACCCACGGCCAGATCGAGATGTCGACGCTCTTTCTCGACCCGAACCGTTTCTTGCAGGAGAACCTCACAGAAGAGGTCGTCGACAACCCCGTCGACGGAACGGCCGTCGTCGGCCACGTGCATCTGTCGGTCGGTGACACGGCGACGGCATCTGAGTTCTACGTCGGCAGGCTCGGTTTCGAGCAGACCATCGAGATCCCCGGCCAGGCCGTCTTCGTCAGTGCGGGCAAGTACCACCACCACATGGCGATGAATGTCTGGAACAGCCGCGGCGCTGGCCGCCGGTCGCGCACGCTGGGGCTCGGTTCCATCGACATCGTCGTACCGACCGCAGACGACCTGGGCGCCCTCGGCGAACGGATGTCGCACTACGGCATCGAGACCCGCGACGACGGGCGCTCGGTCACGATTGACGACCCATGGGCCAACCAGATCCGCGTGAGCGCGCGCGGCTGAAGCGGTACGAGTACCCAGGCAGACGGAGATACATTGGTGAGGATGCCCCTCAATCCGCGCCTCAGCCGTCTGGTTGCCCTCCTGCTGTCGCCGGTCCTGATCGTGCAGGGGCGACGAACCCGGCGCGCCATCCCGGGGCTCCCGGACGCGGCGCTGCCCTGGAACGGCGAACTCGTGGGCGACGACTCGATCAGCATCCTCGTGCTCGGCGACTCGACGGCGGCAGGGGTCGGCGCGGATACGCAGGATGACGCGCTTCCCGGCAATCTCGCGCGCGTGCTCGCCGCGGAATGGGAGCGTGGCGTGCGGTGGCGCGCGATCGGGGAGAACGGTGCGACGACCGGCGACATCGCGAGGCGGTTCCTCGATGAGGCGAGCGGCGAGGCCTACGACGTCGTCTTCCTGACGATCGGCGCCAATGATGCCCTTCAACTGCGATCGCGGGGCGCCTACCGCCGCGACCTGCGTCGAATCCTTCGGAGGCTTCGATCGGTGAGCCCGAAGGCCCTGATTCTCGTGTCGGCCATGCCGGGGTTCTTGCAATTCGAAGCGTTGCCCAACCCGATGCGCTGGGCGCTTCACCTGCACGCGCAGAACCTCGAGTCTGCCGCGCGCTCGTTCGTTCGGGGCGAGCCCGGCGTGATCATGTCTCCCCCCGCACCGCCGTACACGCCCGGTTTCTTCGCGACCGATCGCTTCCATCCGAGCGCGAGCGGATACCGCGACTGGGTCGAGTTCGCGCTCAGCGACGCCGGCCTCATTCGCGGGTCGTGACCGAGTCGTGAGCCGCTTCAGCTCGCTTGCGGCGGTTGCGTCGGAAATTCAGGAAATCGTGATTCCGGGCCAGCGAACCCTCGTCGCCATCGTGGGGCCGCCGGGGGCCGGCAAATCGACGATTGCGGCTGCGCTGGCGGAACTTCTCGCCCCCGCCGCGACCGTGCTGCCGATGGACGGCTTCCACCTGCCGAAGTCCCGGCTGCGCGAACTCGAGCGCCTGGACAGGATGGGTGCCCCTGATACCTTCGACGTCGACGGCTTCCTCGCCCTGCTCACCCGCGTGAAGCCCGCCTTCGGAAACTCAGGAAATCGTGTCGTGGCCCCCGGCTTCGACCGCGAGATCGAGGAGCCGGTCGCAGACGCGATCGACATATTTCCTGAGTTTCCCATTGTGATTGTCGAGGGCAACTACCTGCTGCTCGACGCGGACGGCTGGGGCGCGGTTGCAGCGGCCTTTGACGTCAGCTTCTTCGTCGACGTTCCCCATGACGTGCGCATCGAGCGACTGGTCGCGCGACACATCCGGTTTGGCAAGAGTGAGCCGGATGCGCGGGCCTGGGCCCTCGGGCCAGACGAGGCGAATGCCCGGGTCATCGAGGCGACGGCCGCTCGTGCGACTCACGTCATCGCGCGCGACGGGTGACCCGCTCGGGTAGGGCCGAGCTGCTCGGGTAGGCTTGGGGGCATCCACCCAACCGCTCATCACGGGAGTTTCCAGGTGCCAGTTATCGTCGTCGAGGTCATGCCCAAGGCCGAACTTCTCGACCCGCAAGGCAAGGCCGTCGCGGGCGCACTGCATCGTCTCGGCAAGGAGCACTTCTCGGGCGTTCGGATCGGGAAGCGCTTCGAGGTCACCGTCGACGGCGAAGTGGATGACGCAGTGCTTGCCGAAATCCGCGAGCTGGCCGCAGACATGTTCTCCAATTCCGTGATCGAGGATGTCGTGAGCGTGACGGTGTTCGACGACGCGGTCACCGCATGAGAATCGGCGTCATCACTTTCCCGGGCTCGCTCGATGACAGGGACGCCCAGCGCGCCGTCCGGATCGCGGGCGCCACGCCGGTTGCGCTCTGGCACGGCGACCACGATCTGCAGGGCGTCGACGCGGTCATCCTGCCGGGCGGCTTCGCGTACGGCGACTACCTTCGTGCCGGAGCAATCGCCAGCTTCGCGCCCATCATGGCCGAGGTGATCGACGCCGCGGGCCGCGGTGTTCCGGTGCTCGGCATCTGCAACGGGTTCCAGATGCTCGCCGAGGCGCGCCTGGTTCCGGGCGCGCACACGCGCAACGCCCACCAGCAGTTCATCCGCCGCGACCAGAAGATGCGCGTCGAGAACCCCGCGACCGCCTGGACGAGCGCCTTCGCCACCGACGACGAGATCGTCATCCCGATGAAGAACGCGGACGGCCGTTTCGTGGCAGACGCCGAGACGCTCGCCCGCATCGAGGGTGAAGGCCAGGTCGTCTTCCGCTACCTGGACGTCAACCCGAACGGATCGCTCAACGACATCGCGGGCGTCTCAAACGAGCGTGGCAACGTTGTCGGCCTGATGCCGCATCCCGAGCACGCAACCGAGCCGGGCTTTGGCCCGGATACGGCTCTCGCGATGAGCTCGGGGGTCGACGGTCTCAGGTTCTTCGAGAGCGTGATCCGCGACTTCGTTACGGCCTAGCGAGCCGTCGGCGTCGAGACGAACAACACAGCGTCGCTCGCAACGAGGTCGTCGAGCTCGAGGATGCGATCACTTCCGTCGCGTGGTTCGCCCGCGGTCTGCGGTGCCAGCCGCCCCTGCATGAAGCCGCCGAGCGCACGGACCGCGCAGGCAGCGACGATCCCCTCCGGAGTGCCGCCGATACCGAGGACCAGGTCGACATCGCCGTCCGGATCCGCGGCCGCGACTGCCGCACTGATGTCGCCCTCGCCGACCAGCCGTTGGGTGACTCCGGCGGCGGTGAGGTCTGCGAGAAGGGCCGAGTGCCTCGGTTTGTCGAGCACGACTACCACGAGCTCGGCCCGGGTCTTGCCCAGCGCTGCGGAGAGTGCTGACACGTTGTCTGCAACGGAGTTGCGGAGGTCGAGGATGCCGTGGGCCGCGGCGCCCGCCACGATCTTGTCCATGTAGAACACGTCGTTGCGCGCAAGCATGGTGCCGGCCGGGGCGATCGCGATCACGCAGATCGACCCGGGCAGTCCTTCCGCCACGAGCCGGGTGCCATCGAGCGGGTCGACCGCGATGTCGACGGCGGGACCGCCGACCCCGAGACGCTCGCCGTTTGCGAGCATCGGCGCGGCATCCTTCTCGCCTTCACCGATCACGACCGTGCCGTCGAATGGAGCGGTCGCCAGCACGGCGCGCATCGCCGCCACCGCGGCTTCGTCAGCGGCGTTCTTGTCGCGCCGCCCAAACCACTCTGCGGCGGCGAGTGCCGCCGCCTCGGTCGATTCGCGCAGCTTCGTCACCAGCTCCGGCGGGTATCCGCTGCCGATCACCCGTGTCGTGGTCATCACACCCCACGGTATCGCGTACTCGTCCCGCACCCCATCCATCCCGCTGAGGGGCAGCAGATCGCCCTTCCGCGGGACGTTTTAGGGCGAACTGCCGCCCCTCACCGCAACGTCGAGCTACTGCGCAGACGTCAGCTGGGGGTACAGGCCGATGATTGGGGCGGCGAGTCCCTGCTTGACTCGCACACTGAGGTCGTCGGCCAGGATCTCGAAGTCGCCAGCCTCGATGCCGTCGTACGCAATGCGCGCCACGTCGGCCGGGTCGTTCTTGTCTGCGTCGACGTGGCTTGCCATCGCGGTGTCGATGTAGCCGACGTGCAGTCCGACCACCTGGGTGCGCTGCGGTGCGAGCTCCAGCCGAAGCGAGTTGGTCGCTGACCAGAGAGCCGCCTTGGCCGCGCTGTACGCGCCGGCGAGACCGATCCAGCTGAGCACGCTGTGGACATCCAGCAGCACTCCCCCGCCGTTTGCCCCGAGCACCGGCGCGAAGGCCCGCGCGACCGCGATCGCCCCGAAGAAGTTGGTCTCGAAGACGTCCCGGATATCCCCAATCGAGCCGGTCGCAATCGGCGCGGGCCGCGAAATGCCCGCGTTGTTGATCACGACGGTGGTGTCGACCGCCTGCGCGACGGCAGCGGCGACGGATTCGTCATCCGTCACGTCGAGCGCCAGGGGAACGATCCTCGTGTCATCCCAGGTGCGCGGGGTGCGTGCGGTTGCGTAGACCTTCGCGGCTCCCCGCTCCAGCGCCTGGCGCACGAACTGCTCCCCGAGGCCTCCGTTTGCGCCGGTGACGAGGACTACGGCTCCGTTGAGTGTGTTTGGCATGATCATCCTTTGGTGTCTGAAGCACTGATTCTGGGTTGTTATTACGAACCTAGCATGCTGGGTCTGGAAATAGGACCCAGCTGGTAGTGTTGGTGCCATGAGTTCTGTTCTCGGTACCGACCAGTTCTGTTCCGTGGCGCGCAGCCTCGAGGTGCTGGGCGACAAGTGGTCGCTGTTGATCGTGCGCCAGGCGTTTTTCGGTGAGACGCGGTTCTCACAGTTCCGCGACTCGCTCGGGATGGCGAAGAACGTGCTGGCCGATCGGCTCGCCACGCTCGTCTCGTTCGGCGTGCTGGCACCACGCGCCTACCGCGAGGACGGGGAACGCGAGCGCGAGGAGTACATCCTCACCGCACCCGGCCGGGAACTCGTCTACGTGCTCGGCGCCCTCTCCGGCTGGGGCGACCGCCACCGCCCGAGCGACCACTCCCCGACCCGCATCTACCAGGACGGCGAAACGGGCGAACGCGTCGAGCTCCAGTTCGTGACCGCGGCCGGCCGGGTCGTTCATGGCACGGATGTCGTGGCCACCGAGCCCCTGGAGCGTGCCGCGGCGGGCAGCAGCGCACCCCGGTAGAATCGGAGGATCCCGGCACGCCCTCGAACCAGGAGCCTCTCGCCAGTGAGCACCCCAGCCGCGTCCAGCGCCAGCGCGTCCAGCGCTACTCCGTCCATCGCAAATGCAGCGCCTGCCGCTGCCGACACGGTCGCAAACGCCACGGCCACTCCCGAGCGCGAGCAGCCGTACGCCGCACTCGGTCTGAAGCCCGACGAATACGCGAGCATCCGCGAGATCCTCGGGCGACGCCCGACCAGCGGTGAGCTCGCCATATACTCCGTCATGTGGAGCGAGCACTGCTCATACAAGTCATCGAAGCCATACCTTCGGCAGTTCGGCACGAAAACAACGCCGAAGATGCGGAAGAACCTGATGGTCGGCATGGGTGAGAACGCCGGCGTCGTGGATGTCGGTAACGGCTGGGCAGTCACGTTCAAGATCGAAAGCCACAATCACCCCAGCTACATCGAGCCGTTCCAGGGCGCCGCAACCGGAGTCGGTGGCATTGTGCGCGACATCATCTCCATGGGCGCGCGACCCGTCGCCGTCATGGACGCGCTGCGCTTCGGCGACATCGATGACCCGGACACCGCCCGCGTCGTGCACGGAGTGGTCTCCGGAATCAGCTTCTACGGCAACTGCCTCGGCCTTCCGAACATCGGCGGCGAAACCTACTTCGACTCCGTCTACCAGGCGAATCCGCTCGTCAACGCACTCGCGGTCGGGGTCCTCCGGCACGAAGACCTACATCTGGCCAACGCGCGCGGTGTCGGCAACAAGGTGGTCCTCTTCGGTGCGCGCACCGGCGGCGACGGCATCGGCGGCGCATCCATTCTTGCCAGCGACAGCTTCAGCGCAGGCGGCCCGACCAAGCGCCCGGCCGTGCAGGTCGGCGACCCGTTCGCCGAGAAGGTGCTCATCGAGTGCTGCCTCGAGCTGTTCCAGCAGGAACTGGTTGAAGGTATCCAGGATCTCGGCGCAGCAGGAATCAGCTGCGCGACCAGCGAGCTGGCGTCGAACGGCGACGGCGGAATGTTCATCGAGCTCGACAACGTGCTGCTGCGCGATCCAACGCTCACCGCCGAGGAGATCCTCATGTCGGAGAGCCAGGAGCGCATGATGGCGATCGTGACGCCAGACAAGCTCGAGGGCTTCATGCGCGTCGTCGCCAAATGGGATGTCGAGACCAGCGTCCTCGGCGAGGTCACAGACACCGGCCGCCTCATCATCAACTGGCACGGCGAAGAGATCGTCAACGTCGAACCTCGCACGGTCGCCGTTGATGGCCCCGTATACGACCGCCCCGTCACCTACCCGACCTGGATCGACGCGCTCAACTCGGACTCCGCCTCGAAGCTTGCGCGTCCGACGGAGGCGGCAGACCTCAGAGACCAGATCTTCCGGCTGATTGGCAGCGCCAATCTGGCGGACAAGCGCTGGATCACCAACCAGTACGACACCTACGTGCTCGGCAACACCGCACTCAGCTTCCCCGACGACGGAGGAATGGTGCGGGTCGACGACGAGAGCGGCCTCGGCTTCGCTGTTGCGACGGATGCGAACGGCCGCTACTGCCAGCTGGACCCCTACCAGGGCGCGCAGCTGGCCCTGGCTGAGGCATTCCGCAACGTCGCCGTCACCGGCGCGAAACCCGTCGCCGTCAGCGACTGCCTGAACTTCGGCAGCCCAGAGAACCCCGAGGTCATGTGGCAGTTCAGCCGCGCGGTCGAAGGCATCGCGGATGGCTGCATGACGCTCGAGATCCCGGTCACCGGCCGCAATGTGAGCTTCTACAACCAGACCGGGGATGTCCCGATCCACCCGACCCCGGTCGTCGCCGTACTCGGAGTGATCGACGATGTCGCGAAGCGCATCCCCTCCGGCTGGCAGGACGAGGGCAACAACATCTACCTGCTCGGCACGACGCGCGAAGAGCTCGACGGCTCGGCGTGGGCCGAAGTCGTTCACGACCACCTCGGCGGTCGGCCGCCGCTCGTCGACCTCGAGGGCGAGCAGCGTCTCGCCGACCTGCTCGCGGCCGCCAACGAGCAGAACATCATCTCGAGCGCGCACGACCTCGCCGACGGCGGGCTCGCCCAGGCCGTCATCGAGAGTGCGCTGCGGTTCGGGGTCGGCGCGCGCGTCTGGCTCGGAGGGATCGTCGACCGCGACGGCGTGGATGCCGCGACCGCGCTGTTCAGCGAGTCGAGTGGGCGCGTGATCGTGTCGGTTCCGCGCGAGGACGACGTGAAGTTCCAGGGGCTCTGCGAGGGGCGCGGTTACCCGGCGCTCCGCATCGGTGTCACGGACTCACGCGACACATTCGAGCTTCAGGATGTCTTCACTGCGTCCCTCGATGAGCTGCGCGAAGCAAACCGCTCGCCGCTGACCCGACGCTTCGGCGCGACCATCGGCGCGTAGGGTCTCGATAACGCCGGCTTCGCGCGGCTACTCGACCAGCGAGGCAACTCGGTGGTCGAGTAGCCGCGGCGAGGCAACTCGGTGGTCGAGTAGCCGCGGCGAGGCACGAGCCCGCCGGGGCAACTCGGTGGTCGAGTAGCCGCGGCGAGGCACGAGCCCGGCGTTATCGAGACCGCCCTCCGAGCTACGCGGCCTGCGCGATCCGGACGGTGTTGCCCGACGGGTCGCGGAACGCACAGTCGCGCGGTCCCCAGCCCTGGTCCATCGGTTCCTGGAGCACCTCGGCTCCCGACGCGCGCACGCGCTCGAACGTGGTATCCAGGTCGTCCGTGCGGAACACGATGATGGGCAGCGAGCCCTTGGTAAGCAACTCCTGGAGCGCGTCTCCGTCGGCTTGCGAGCGCCCGGCGTGCGGAACCGACAGCACGAGGCCGAGACCTGGCTGCTCGTCGCTGCCGAGCGTCACCCAGCGGTACTCGCCCGATGCCACGTCGTTCTCGACTTCGAGGCCGAGCGCGTCACCGTAGAAGGCGATGGACTCGTCGACGTCGTTGACCGTGATGTTGAAGTACTGGATAGCGATTGTCATGCAAATAACGCTATGACCGGCCCTTCGCGGAAGCTTCTCGAATCCTGCTCGGTCTCGTGCGCATCTTGGCGAGGAACCCTGGCATGGTCCGGATGGCTGTGTGCTCGTGCGATCGGTAGCTGGTCGGCGTCTCGCCGACGATCTCGGTGAATCGGGCGCTGAACGACCCGAGCGACGTGCTGCCGACGGCCATGCAGGCATCCGTCACGCTCATCCCGTCGCGGAGCAGTGCCATGGCCCGTTCGATGCGGCGGGTCATCAGGTAGTTGTACGGCGTCTCGCCGTAGGCGGCGCGGAACTGCCGGGAGAAGTGCGCCGGAGACATCAGAGCGCGCGCCGCCATGGTCGGCACGTCGAGCGGCTTCGCGTACTCGCGATCGATGAGGTCGCGTGCGCGGCGCAGGTGCGCGAGATTCGCGATCGCCTCCGGGGTCATGGCACGACGGTAACACGCGTTCACGACCGTGTTCCAGCGCTCGATTGGACAGTGAGCGCTCACCGGAGCAGTGTTGGAACCATGGAATATACCCATCTCGGCCGCACAGGCCTCAGCGTTTCCCGCATCTGCCTCGGCACCATGAACTTCGGCCCCCAGACCGAGGAGGATGACGCCCACTCGATCATGGATTCAGCCCACGACTCCGGCATCAACTTCTTCGACACCGCAAACGTCTACGGCCAGCACAAGGGCCGCGGCGCGACGGAGGAAATCCTCGGACGGTACTTCGCGAAGGGCGGCGACCGCCGGGAGAAGACCGTTCTCGCGACCAAGGTCTACGGCAACATGACCGACTACCCCAACGAGGGCAAGCTCTCTGCCCTCAACATCCGGCGGGCACTGGATGCCTCGCTGAAGCGCCTGCAGACCGACTACGTCGACCTGTACCAGTTCCACCACGTCGACCGTGACACCCCGTGGGACGAGATCTGGCAGGCGATCGACGTCGCGATCGCGCAGGGCAAGATCCTCTACGCCGGCAGCAGCAACTTCGCGGGCTGGCACATCGCGACCGCCCAGGAGGCCGCGCGCAGGCGCAACTCTGTCGGCCTCGTGAGCGAGCAGTCGCTCTACAACCTGGTCACGCGTGACCTCGAGATCGAGGTCATCCCGGCAGCGCAGGCGAACGGACTCGGCCTCATCCCATGGTCGCCCCTCAGCGGCGGGCTGCTCGGCGGCGTGCTCAAGAAGGAGAACGAGGGCAAGCGTCGCCAGAACGACCAGGCGAAGGCCGCCCTCGAGAAGCACCATGACGCGATCGAGAAGTACGAGGCCTTCGCGGATGAGTTGGGGCATGAGCCGGGGGATGTCGCGCTCGCCTGGCTCCTGCACCAGCCCGCCGTCACCGCACCGATCGTGGGGCCGCGCACGCAGGAGCAGCTGGACTCGGCCATCCGTGCGGTCGACCTGAAGCTCGACGCGGACGCCCTTGCCCGCCTTGACGAGATCTTCCCGGCGAACAAACCGGCGCCAGAGAACTACGCCTGGTAACCGGGATGAAGACACGCACCATCGGCGACGTCACCGTCTCCGCCGTCGGCCTCGGCGGGATGCCCCTGTCGATCGAGGGACGCCCGGATGACGCCCGCGCCGTAGCGACGATCCACGCTGCCCTCGATGCCGGCATCACGTTCATCGACACAGCGGACGCCTACCGGCTCGCCGGCGAGGACAACTCGCACAATGAGCTCCTGATCGCGAAGGCGCTGAAGAGCTACGGCGGCGACACCTCAGGCATCCTGGTCGCGACGAAGGGCGGGCACCTGCGCCCGGAGCCGGTCCAGGGTCCGTGGGGCCAGAACGGCGACCCGGCATACCTGAAGCGAGCCGCGGAGGAGTCGCTGAGGAACCTCGGCATCGACGTGATCGGGCTGTACCAGTTCCATCGGCCGGACCCGGAGGTCGACTACGCGGATTCCGTCAGCGCGATTCGCGACCTGCTCGACGAGGGCAAGATCCGGATGGCCGGAATCTCGAACGCGAACCCAGAGCAGATCCGGCTGGCCCAGGAGATCCTGGGCGGTCGGCTCGTCTCCGTGCAGAACCAGTATTCTCCGGCTTTCCGGTCGAGCGAACCGGAACTGGAGCTCTGCAACGAACTCGGAATCGCGTTCCTGCCGTGGAGCCCCCTGAGCGGAATCGGTCGCGCTGGAGGCCTCGGCGAAGCCTTCGCGCCGTTCGCGGAGGTCGCGGATGCCCGTGGCGTCAGCGCGCAGGTCGTGGCCCTCGCCTGGGAGCTCGCGAAGGCACCCGTCGTCATCCCGATCCCGGGATCGTCGAGGCCCGAAACGATCACCGACTCGGCGACCGCGCCAGACCTCGTCCTCACGGCAGAGGAACTCGCCCTCCTCGGCTGACCGTCAGTCGACGAGCGTGAGCTTCACGTCGACGTTGCCCCGGGTCGCGTTCGAGTACGGGCACACCTGGTGCGCCCCGTCTGCCAGCTGCTGTCGCTGGTCGGCGGGGACGTTCGGCGCGTAGATGTCGAGGTCGACGGCGATTCCATAGGCGATGTCAGAGGTCTTGCCGAGCGCGACGCTGGCTGACACCTGCGCGCCGGTCGTGTCGACGCCCATCCGCTTGCCGACGCCGTGAAGGGCTGACAGGAAGCATGCCGCGTACGCTACCGCGAACAGTTGCTCGGGGTTCGTTCCTTCGCCGCTGCCGCCAAGCTCCTTTGGCGGGCGAGTGTCCATGTCGATCTGGTTGTCCTCGCTGAGAACGTGGCCGTCACGGCCACCCCCGCTGGCGTGGGCGATGGCCGTGTAGAGAGAATCCATGCACCCAGTCCATCAGAGGTGTGGCCCCGGATGCTGGGCATGACCCGTTAGGCGTCGCGGCGCCGGTCCCGAACTTCGGCGAGCGGCTCGAATCCCGCCGACTTGTAGGTCGCAACGCCGCCGAGGTTGGAACTCCGTGTGCACACGATCGCGCTCGACGAGCCGAGGTACCGCAGGGCCGCTGCGGCCGCGATTGCGATCGCTCGGCCGTAGCCGCGCCCTCGATGATCCCGATGTACGCCCATGGGCTCCAGCAGCCCCGGTCTACCGTCACCAGCCGACCACACCGTTACGGCGGCGACGGCGTTATCGTCATCGTCGTACGCCATCAGGCATCGGGCATCGGCATCGGCATACGACGGCGCGGCCGCCATCACCTGCCAGCGTTCGGTCGTGAACGTCGACCCCTCGAACGCGGACCGCTGCACGGCACTCCGCGCCTCAGCCAGAGTGGTGCCGACCACCTCGATCCGCACACCGGGATGCTGCACCGGCTCGGTGAGGATGCGGCGTAGCGGCGTCCATGGCTCGTCGGTGTCCCAGCCGGCAGCGGCGAGCAGATCCTGCAGCATGGCGTCCGCCGGCGCTTCGACGAAGACCCGGCCCGCGCGCAGGATGCCGCGCGCGGGCGTCGCGAGATCATCGGCGAGCTGCCCAGCGAGTTCGCGGTCCCGGCGTGCGCCCGGTGCGGTCGTCAGTCGCAGCAGATCGGCACCGTCGAGCATGCCGACCGCGAGGATCCGTCCGTCGCTCGTCCACGTCCTCACGGCAGCAGCGGTCGTCGCGCCGCCGAATCGCCAGAGCCAGCCGATGTCACCCGGATGCAGCTGCATCGGCGCGCCCTCGAGTTGCCAGCCGCGCATCGCGTTGACGACGGCGGGCAGGTCAGCGACGCTCGGGGTGTGCAACTCGATCGCCATGCTTCGATTACACACCAGGAGGCACGGCTAGACCGAGAACGTGATTCCCGTTGCGGCCTCGGCCTGCCGCCAGAACTCTTCGCCGAATGCGGGGGCCGCGCTTGATGCGACCGGCTCGATCACGACGGGCGGGCCGGACACGCTGCGACTCGGGCCGTAGAACTGGCCGCCGCGGGCATCCGGGTCGATGGCTGCGCGCACGACTGGCCAGGCTCCGCGATCCTTGCCGTGCGCCATGACGCCCTCGAGTGTTTCGCCGATGCGCCTGCCGAGCGAGATGTCGTTGATGCCCGGGCGGCGAGCGGAGAGGCCGTCGACCGCGAACCCGGGATGCGCGAGAAGAGACTCAACGCCGCTTCCTGCCGCGTCGAGCCTGCGCTGCAGCTCCAGCGCGAACGCGTGCATGGCGTGCTTCGACTGGCCGTAGGCGCGAAAGAAGTTGTACTTGCCCTGCTCGGACTGCAGGTTAGTGATATCAGCCTTCACGATCCGGGTCGCCATGCTCCCGAGGCCGACGATGCGCGCACCAGACTTCAGCGCCGGGAACGTCAGCGCCGTGAGCGCAAACGGACCGAAGGCGTTCGAGCCGACGACGTACTCGAGCCCATCCTCGGTGAGGATTCGGGAACTCGACCCACTGGTCGCGCCGGCGTTATTGATGAGTGCGTCGATACGCCCGAGCTTGCGCAGCTTCTCGGCGGCCTCGCGAATGGTTCCGAGCGACGACAGGTCGAGCCGCACGAAGTCGATCTCTGCCCCGGGAGTCCTGGACCGAATGGATGCCGCGGCAACCGCCGCCTTCTGCTCCGATCGGGAGGCCAGCACGACGCGAGCTCCGGTAGCGGCCAGCTGCTCGCTCACGAAGTAGCCGATGCCCGCGTTGCCGCCCGTTACTACGAAGGTCTTACCGGGCTGGGCGGGGAGTCGTGCGGGATCCCAGAAGGATTGTGAAGCCATGGTTTGACCATAGCCGCCGCGCGACCCCCAGCCGTACCGGCCTAAACCTGCTCTGCTGGTGCCTGCTGCACCGGCGCCTGCTGCACCGGCGCCTGCTCTGTCACGGGAGCAGCTGCCGTTGCCGGAGCGGCCGCCGTCGCAGTGCCTGCCGCTGCGGCGCCTGCCGCCGCTGCCTGGCTCCAGCCGTGGTTGGCGTTCGGCTTCGCGAAGAACAGCACGACGACAGCGCCGACGAGCGCAACGACCGCGGGAAGCAGCAGCGTCTCAGACATCGCGTTCGTGAATCCCGCGCGCAGGAACTCCGGCAGCTGGGATGCCGCGAAGTCGTTGGTCGAGCCGCCACCCGGAGTCGCCGGCAGGTCTGCGGTGAGGCGTGCGGCGATGAGGGCGGCGATGGATGCTGAACCGAGAACTGCGCCGATCTGGCGAGTCGTGTTGTACACGCCCGAGCCCGCCCCGGCCTGGCGCGGCGGGAGGTTGCGGGTCGCTGTGTTGGAGATCGGAGCCCAGATACCGGCGTTGGCCAGGCCAAGCACCGCGGCGGGAAGGAGCAGCCATCCCCAGGCAATTCCGGGGCTGAGCAGCGCCGAGTACCACCAGAGCGCCGCGGCAAGGAGCAGCAGGCCAGCGAACGCGAACCACTTCGGGTTGATCTTGTCGACCAGTTTGCCGACGACGGGCGCGAGCCCACCCGACAACAGCGCCATCGGTACGAGCATGAGCGCGGACTGCGTCGGCGTGAAGCCCTTCACGAGCTGGAAGTAGTAGATCAGCGGAAGCGACATGCTCGTGATCGTGAAACCGACGGTTGTGATCGCGGCGTTCGCGAGGGAGAAGTTGCGGTCGCGGAACAGCGCGAGCGGCAACAACGGCTCACCCTTGTTGAGGGCCTGCCAGACCACGAATAGCGCGAGCACGACGACACCGGCGATGATCAGGCCCCACACCGAGAATGGCGTGTTCGTGATGGTGCCCCAGTTGTAGGTCTGGCCCTCCTGCAGGCCGAACACGACGAGGAACAGCCCGATTGCGCTCAGCACGACGCCGAGGATGTCGAAGCGGTGCGGATGCGTCTCGAGTTTCGGAACGAAGCGCACCGCAAGGATGAACGCGACGACTCCCACGGGAACGTTGATGAAGAAGATCCACTCCCAGCCGAACCCGTCGACCAGCAGGCCGCCGAGGATCGGGCCGACCAGCGTCGCGACACCGGCGACGGCTCCCCACAGGCCCATGGCCGCACCGCGGTGCTCGGGCGGGAAGATGCGGGTGATGACCGCCATCGTCTGCGGCGTCATGAGAGCGGCGCCGAGTCCCTGCACGACGCGGGCGATGATCAGCAGGCCGAGTGTGCCGGATAACCCGCACCAGAGCGACGCGAGCGTGAAGATCACGAGCCCCGCGAGGTACAGGTTCTTGGGCCCGAATCGGTCACCGAGGCGCCCGGTGACCAGCAGCGGCACCGCATACGCGAGCAGATACGCGCTGGTGACCCAGAGCACGTCGCTCACGCTGTCGACGTTCAGGCCGCGCTGGATGGACGGGTTCGCGACCGAGACGATGGTCGTGTCGATCAGGATCATGAAGAATCCGATGACCAGCGACCAGAGCGCCGGCCACGGCTTGTACTGCCGTGTGCTGGTTGGAGATGTGGTTGTCATGAGACGAAAGTGTCTTTCTGTTGTGTGGTCTTGTGGGGCTCGGGGGTCCAGTCGAGGTCGCCCGAGACGAGTTCTTGTACGGTGGCATCGATCCACGCGATTTCCGCGTTGAGCATGGCCTCCTGATAGGTGATGTCGATCCAGAATTTCTTCGGGACGGCCTTCTGTTTCACGTCGGAATAGCCAAACTTGAGCGTCTCGATTTCTGAGAGTAGACGCACCCTCCGACGCCCGAGAAGCTCGACGAACATGTCTTTCGGAAGGTTGTGCGCCTCCCCGACAGCGAGCGGAAACTCGGCGTATTCGTTTATCGGATTCGCGATCATCTCGGCGACCCGCTGGCTGAGGCTCAACTGGCCGGATTCGGTGATCCGGTACGTGGTGCGCTCGGGCCGATTGCCCTCGCGGTCTGTGCCGATCGGTTCGACGTAGCCCTGCCGGGTGAGGCGTTCGACCGCGTGGTAGAGCGATCCGGGTCTTACCTTCACGAGTCGATCCTCGGCTCGCGTGATGAGCAGCTGGTACATCTCGTACGGATGCATCGGTCGCTCGACAAGCAGCGCGAGAGCCGCGATGCCGAGAGGCGTGAGTTCCGCCATGCCAATTCCTCCGTTCCGATTATTCCAGTTGGAATATACCGAGCGGACGAACACAAAGTCAAGCTGTTGCTGGTTAGGCCTGCCGAAACCGTCGCCGGTTGAGCCTGTCGAAACCCACGGTAGACAATTGCTCAGTGCGAACTCTCACGACCGAACGCCTCACCCTCCGCCCCTGGACTCCGGACGACGCCGACTTCGTCCTCGACATGTACTCCCGCTGGGAGGTCCAGCGCTTCATCGGCCTGGCCCCGCGCCTGATGGAGAACCGCTCAGAGGCGCTCGAGCGGATCGCCCGCTGGAGCGCCGAGGATGACCCGATCCAGGGCATCCAGGCAGTCGAAGTAACCGCCACCGGCCAGCTCGTCGGCAACCTCCTGCTGAAGTCGATTCCGGCATCCGGCGACCTGCCGTTGCAACCGTCCGGCGACACGGAGATCGGCTGGCATTTCCATCCCGACTACTGGGGCAACGGCTATGCGTCTGAGGCAGCATCCGCTGGGCTCGCGCTGGCGTGGACCGGCGACCTCGCGCGGGTCGTGGCGGTCACCAATCCGGAGAACTCGGCGTCACAGGCGGTTTGCCTGCGGATCGGGATGCGCCACGACGGCCAGACCGACCGCTACTACAACGCCACGTGCGAACTCTTCGTCGCGGAGCGCCCCGCAGCCTGACTAGTTCTCACGTGTTACCGTCGCCCGGATGAGGAAATCGACCGCCGTCTTGAGCCCCCTGGTCGCGCTGCTTGCGGTCGCACTCGTGACCTCCATCGTCTGGCAGGGGCGTTCGCCCACTGCAGCGGCGCCCACTCCGACGCCGACCTCGTCCGAGTGGCCTGCACACACGCTCGCCACGAAGGGGTATACGACGATGACATATCCCGTGCCACGCGGTGCGCACTCTGTGACCATCACCCTCGCGTGTACTGACGGAGGTCGTCCAGGCAACGGCAACGAAATCGCCGGCAGCGGGATCGGCATCGACGTGGTGGGGCAGCATGGCCGATTCAACGGATGCGACGACGGCGAGCACTCGTATGCGTATCCCGTGAAGTACTCGAAAGCGGGAGTGACGGTCGAGGTCAGCTCGGACGACTCGACCCGCTTCACGCTCGCCGCCAGGTTTTCCTCCGCCGCTGCCGGGCCAGACCCGGGCACCGTCATCCAGTGCAAGGGCGTCTCGAAGACCCTCTCCGCCGTCTATGTTGCCGAGACCGACTACGCCCACCACAGGATCACGCGCAACCAGTGGTCCGCCCAGATTCGGGATGCGTCGGCCGTGGCGCTCGGGATCCTGCCTGAGAACACGATGCTCGACCACGAAATCGCGGCAATGCAGGATGCGCTGGGCGATGCCAGCGTGCGCCCGGGCGAGTTATACGACGGGTTGATCGGCAAACTTCACCCGACACTGCCGGATTGGGCGGCTGCCGTGAACCTGTCACAGCAGGTGTGCGACTACAACGGGAGCGGCGTGCAGATCCTCGATGGGAACTCGTAGGGGCTGCGGTTTTCGTTGGGGGCTCGCGCGTCAGTGCTGCGTGCTGATCGAGCCTGTCTTCGCGATGAGCTCGTGGTGGTGGATGACCTCCGCCACGAGGAAGTTCAGGAACTTCTCCGCGAAGGCCGGGTCGAGCTGCGACTCTTCGGCGATCGATCTGAGGCGCGCGATCTGCACCTTCTCACGTGCGGGATCCGACGGTGGCAGGCCACCGGCCGCCTTCACGCGGCCAACCTGCTGGGTGAACCGGAAGCGCTCAGCCAGCATGTGGATCAGCGCGGCATCGATGTTGTCGATACTCCGGCGGATCTCGGTGAGCTGCGCCATCACCTCGTCGGATGTTGGGGTGCCGGATGGCTGGGTGCCGGTCGTCGGTTCCATACGTCGAATCTAGTCGGAGTAGGCGGAGCGCTCGTGTCCGCCTATCGCGCGGACCCGGCGAGCGGGCTCTTCTCCCCCACAGTCTCGCGTTCCCCGAGCTGTATACAGATTGCCCACTTTCGAGTGGACTATCGAATCTGTGTTTGAGAGTTGATCCATGGAACTCCTGCAAGATACACACTCTGACGAGGCTGTCGCGCTGTTCGGTGCGGCTATCGCCTCGCTCGGTGCGCTGCTGCGGGATGTCAGCGAGTTGCGGGCGTTAGACGAAATAACGTTGCTTCACCTGAACGCGCAGCATGCCGAAGCGTCACGGATGCTCGACGGAGTGGGCGCGAGCATCGCGGGCGAGATCTCGCATCGATCCAGGCCAGAACTCGGCTCGAGCGGCCTGGCATGGCGAAGCGGGCATCGCACTCCAGAGAGTTTCATGCGGGCGACAACGGGGGCGACGAAGGAGCACGCTGTTTCGATCCTGCGAGCAGGTGCCTTGCTCAGCGATTTCGCCGATGCAGGTCAGGTTGACGAGGTCACCGGAAGGCTGCGTGAGGCAACATGGCCGTGGCTGCGACCGGTGGCCGCGGCGCTGCGGTCTGGCCTGGTGTCCGTGTCGGCTGCACAGTCCATCAGGCGCGGTCTCGGCGCCCCAAATTCGATGGTCAGTAGCGTCGATCTCGCCACCGCGGCCGAGCACCTCGTCGACGCAGCCATCACCGGCATCGACGCCGACCGGCTGTGGCGAACAGCTCGCGATCTCCGCGACAATCTCGACCTTTCCGGTGTGGGCCTCCGCGAGGACGAGCGCAGGGCAGCGCGCGGTCTCAGTCACACTCCACTCCCGGGCGGCGGTGGCAGGGCGAGCTGGACTATGGACGTCGAGACGTACGCGCTGTTCCGCGACGTCTACGACCGCATGGTGTCACCGAAGCTTGGCGGGATCCGATTCGTCGAGCCGACGGCCGCCGATCGAGCGAGGTCGATCGAGACCGATCCTCGAAGTCCCGTCCAACTCGCCTCGGATGGATTCCTTCAGCTGATCATCGCTGGCGCCGATGCCGACGACAGCATGATGCTCGGCTCTGGTGCACCGGTAATCCGAGTAACTGTCACCGAAGCGGCGCTGACCGGCGGTGTTGGTCTTGCGCGCTTCGACGGCCAGGCCGACCCCGTCTCCATCGAAGCGGCGCAGCGACTTGTGTGCGGCGGCACCGTCATCCGAGTCGGCGTTGACCCCATCGGCGACGCGGTCTCCGTCGCATCCGAGGGCCGTTTGTTCACGAAACGACAGCGCGAGGTGCTTGCTGCGAAGTTCGGTGGATGCATGGATCCCGACTGCGAGCGGCCGCCGTCCTGGTGCGAAGCGCACCACATCAAACACTGGGTGCGAGATCACGGAACGACGGTGCTCGCGAACGGGATACTGCTCTGCCGCTGGCATCACCTCAGGTACCACAACGACGGCATCGAGATCGAGCGCGATGACCAGGGGCAGTACTGGAAGGTTCCAAGTGCCTCGGTGCCAGGGTTGGCATCTGGGCTGGCGCCTGGGGTAACGCCCGGCGTAACGCCCGGCGTAACGCCAGCGCTGACGCGCACGGCCATGCCGTTCAAGACTCGGAACCTCGCAGACCTTCAGGTCAGCGCGGTTCGACGGGTGGTTCAGTGACGGGCGGGCGAGCGATAGGCGACCGGGCTGTCGCCGTATTTCGCGAGGCGCGCCTCGAGGCCGGCACGGACATCCGGCCATTCGTCGATCAGGATCGAGAAGACCGCGGTGCCGCGCCAGCTGCCGTCGGCGCGGCGCGTGTCCCGGCGCACGATGCCCTCGAACGTGGCGCCGATACCAGCCACTGCGGCGCGAGAGCGCGCGTTCAGGTCATCGGTCTGGATCTTCACGCGCCCGAACCCGTGGTCGAACGCGCGGCCGAGCAGCAGCAACTTCGCTTCCGCGTTCACCTGGGTTCCCCAGACGCTCGGATCGTAGGCCGTCCATCCGATGTGGGCGTGCTCGCGACTCAGGTCGAAGTCACCAAGAGTCGAGGTGCCCACGAGAACGCCGTCGAGCTCTCCGCCCACCACGCGGATCGCGTACGGTTCGTTCGTCGCCCACGTGTAATAGTCGCGAGCCCATGGAAGGAACTCCTCAAGGCTGTCGCGATAGCCAGCGGGCCCGCCGCCGTAGCCGCCGGCAAAGACCGCTGGATGCGCGATGGCTGAGAACAGCTCTGGCAGGTGGTCCTCGGTGAGAGGCTCGAGGCGGATGAAGCGTCCGGTGAGGATGCGCGGGGCTGGGCGGGTCGCGGTCACCAGAACATTCTGGCAGGCGCAACGATCGCGGAGCTGGAGGGCTGCCTCCCGTCCGCGGTGGGTGCGACGATGGGATGGTGGCCCACGCAGAATCCTTTGGCATCGCAGCAGAGTCGTTCATCGACCTGGTCTTGCGCATCGACCCGGTGCAGTGGGTCGACCCGGGGCTCGGCGTCTGGAACGTGCGCGAACTCGTCGGCCACACCTCACGCGCGATGCTCACCGTCGAGAGCTACCTCGCCGCGCCGCCGGCCGAGGAACTGGCCATCCCGGATGCCGAGACCTACTACTCCGAGTTCGTCGGCAAATACACGGACGACGATGCGATCGCAGCGCGCGGAGTGGAGGCAGGGGAGAAGCTGGGCAACGATCCGATCGCGATGCTGACGTCGATCGCGGTGCGCGCGAGCGCGGCGGCCTCCGCGGCGGCCCCCGATCGTCTGGTCGCCATCGGTTCGCTCGGCTCGCTCGGCATTCCGCTCGAGCAATACCTGCGCACGCGGGTGTTCGAGCTCGTCGTGCACGGGATCGACATTGCGAGAGCTACCGGGCTCGACCACCGGTATCCGGCATCCGTTCTGACGGAGACCGCGACGCTCGCCGCGGCGGTCGCCGCGCGGAAGGGTTACGGCGACGACGTGCTCTCCGCGTTGACTGGCCGCGGTTCGCTGCCCGAAGGCTTCTCGATCCTGTGAGATGAGTCATCGCACCCGCGACGACCCAGGGTGAGCGTTCCGACAGGTGCGATGCCGCGGCGAGGGCCAAATGCTCCTGTTGGAACGCCCACCCGGCGAAAACGACCTGTTGAAGCGAGCTACCGGGCGCGGCTGCCCTGAGGCGATCAGCGCGCGGCCGCGCTCAGCTGCTCAGCAGCTCAACTGCTCGGCGCTGCTAACCGATCAGGTCGTGACGAACGACGATCGCGTCGCGCTCCGGGCCGACACCGATCGCCGAGATTCGCGCACCACTCATGGCTTCGACGGCCAGCACATACGCCTGCGCGTTGGCCGGCAGGTCGTCGAAGGTGCGAGCGCCCGAGATGTCTTCTGCCCAGCCAGGGAAGTTCTCGTAGATCGGCACGGCGTGGTGGAAGTCGCTCTGCGAGACCGGAACCTCCTCGACGCGAACACCGTCGACGTCGTAGGCCACGCAGACCGGGATCTGCGCGAGCCCGGTGAGCACATCGAGCTTGGTCATCACGAAGTCGGTGACGCCGTTGACCCGAGCGGCGTAGCGAGCGACCGGAGCGTCGTACCAGCCGGTGCGACGGGGACGGCCCGTGGTCGTACCGAACTCGAAGCCCTTGGTGCGCAGGTACTCGCCCCACTCATCCTCCAGCTCTGTCGGGAAGGGGCCTGAACCGACCCGCGTCGTGTACGCCTTCACGATCGCGATTACGCGCTCGATCCGCCCGGGCCCGATCCCAGAGCCGGTAGATGCCCCGCCCGCGGTGGAATTGGATGACGTGACGAACGGGTACGTGCCGTGGTCGACATCCAGCATGGTCGCCTGGCCGCCCTCGAACAGCACGATCTTGCCGGCGTCAAGCGCATCGTTCAGCAGCAGGCCGGTGTCTGCGACCATGGGCCGAAGTCGATCGGCGTATGACAGCAGGTCTTCGACGATCTCGTCGACGGTGATGGCGCGGCGGTTGTAGAGCTTGACCAGCAGCTGGTTCTTCTGGTGGAGAGCCCCCTCGACCTTCTGGCGCAGGATGTTCTCATCGAACAGGTCTTGAATGCGGATGCCGACACGGTTGATCTTGTCTGCATACGACGGGCCGATGCCACGGCCGGTCGTGCCGATCTGGCGCTTTCCGAGGAAGCGCTCCGTGACCTTATCGAGCGTGCGGTGGTACTGCGTGATCACGTGGGCGTTGGCGCTGATGAGGAGTCTCGAGACATCCACGCCGCGCGCGATCAGGCCATCGAGTTCCTCGAACAGGACCTCGATGTCGATGACGACACCGTTCGCGATGACCGGAATGACGCCCTCGGTGAGGATGCCGCTCGGCAGCAGGTGCAGCGCATACTTCTCGTCGCCGATGACGACCGTGTGGCCGGCGTTGTTGCCGCCGTTGAACTTCACGACGTAGTCGATGCGGCTGCCGAGAAGATCGGTCGCCTTTCCCTTGCCCTCGTCGCCCCACTGGGCGCCGACGATGACGATTGCTGGCATGGGTTTCTCCCTATCTTGATCGGTGGGGATTACACCCCAGTCTATCTGTCGTTGAGCAGAGATTAACTTGCACAATCATGTGCAAGTTATTAGGGTCGAACTGTGAGCACAACGACCACCCGTTCCCCGCGACGCGACGCCGTCGACAATCGCGCCGCACTGCTCGACGCGGCACGCGTCGTCTTCGCGACCGACCCCGACGCCTCGCTGGATGCCGTGGCTGCGGCTGCCGGACTCAGCCGTCGGTCGGTGTATGGTCACTTCGCCAACCGCGACGAGCTCCAGCGCGAACTCGTGACCATCGGCTCCGCCCGCGTGGCGACGGCCCTCGAGTCTGTCGCGCATCCCGATCCTGTCGTGCGCCTCGCGTTGATCGGATCCGGGCTGTGGCGCGAGGTCGCTGATCTCCGCGTCATGGCCCTGTTCGCCGTGCGAGGCGCCCACAAGCAGTACACGATCGGCGCGCTTGCGCCGTTGCGCGCACAGGTGCTCGCAGCGGTTCGTGAGGCCGCGAGCGCGGGAACCATTCGCAGCGACATCCCTGTCGAACGTCTCGCCCGACTCGTCGAAGATGCGGCGCTTGCCGTGCTCGAGGAGTCGACCCGATCTGTGCTCTCGGCGGCAGACGGACACCGACTCGTCATGGTCAACACGCTCGGCACACTTGGTTTCGGCTGGCGCGAGGCCGCCGACTTCATCGATTCACGCCCAGAACTCGTTCGCCGGGAGGCAACATCATGATCATCGCGCTCACGGACGCTGCGATCGGGCACGGGCTCGGCGCGGCCGTTCCCCCGGTCACGCTGACCATCGCGCCGGGCATCCCCACCGCCATCGCCGTCGAGACTGACGAGCGCCCGCTCGTGATGTCAATGCTCATCGGCGGGCGGGTCGAGCCCGACCACGGCGCGGTCACGATCGACGGCCGTCACGACCTGGACGATCTCCGACGCGCGACCGCTCTCGTCGACACGCCTTTCGTGGCCGAGCCGCCCGCCGGAATCTCGCTCGCCAGCGTCATAGCGGAGGAGTTCTCGTTCGCGGGCCTGCCGACGTCGCGCAGGGCGGTGCACGAGTTTCTCGCGAGGCATGCTGTCGCCGACTACGCGCGGCTGGCGATGCGGGCGTTGCCGCCGACCGAACGGGTTCGGCTGTTCAGCGAGCTCGCCCTGCTCCGCGACGGGGTCCAAGCCCTCGTCATCACGTCGCCCGAGCGCCACGGCGGCAATCCGGAAGGCTGGTACACCGTGCTGGCCGAGATCGCGGCGCGCGGACTCGGAGTCGCGATCGTCACGGATGCCGCGACCCGCGACATCCTCGTGCGTCTCGGGGCGCGCGATGGAGCGGTCGCACCTGCCGAGCCAGCGTCGCCGGTTGGGTCCAGTTCGCCGGTTGAGCCTGTCGAAACCCCCGACCCAACAGCACCCGCAACAGAAGCACCGAAGGCCGTCTGACATGAAGATCGTTCCGCTCGTTCGCACCGAGGCCGCGCGCCTGACCTCCAGTCGGCTCGGCATCGCGTCGCTGGTCGCCCTGATGGTCGTCCCGATCATCTACGGCGGCCTGTACCTCTGGGGAAACCAGGATCCGTACAACAATCTCGGCAACGTGCCTGCGGCAATCGTCGTCGGCGACGCTGGCGCAACCCTCGACGGAGCGCACGTCAACTACGGCCGGGATGCGGCAAAGAACCTCGTGGATGGCAAGAAATTCGGCTGGCACATCGTGTCGGCGAGCGCGGCCAAAAAGGGCGTGACGAAGGGCACATACGACTTCAGTGTCACGTTCCCCTCGTCGTTCTCATCCGACCTCACCTCGGCCGCGACCACCACGCCGACGAAGGCACGTCTCGAGCTCACAACCAACGACATCAACAGCTACCTCTCGACGACCCTCGCCAAGCAGGCGACTGCAGCTGTGCAGACCGCGATCACCCAGGAGGTCGCCCAGGCCGGAACGCACAAACTGCTGAACGCCGTGTCATCGCTCCGCGGAGGACTGGTGGATGCGCGGGCCGGGTCATCCGAACTCGCTGACGGCTCGAAACAGGCGGCGACGGGCGCCGCGACGCTCTCGAACGGGCTCAGCGAGTTGAAGTCCCGGACGGCATCGCTGCCATCCAGCACCGCGCGCCTGAGCAGTGGTGCCGCACAGGTCGCGACCGGGGCTGGCGCGCTGAAGTCCGGTCTCACCACGCTGGACTCCGGTATGGCGCAATACCGTGCGCAACTGGCGATGGCTCTTGCGGCTTCCGGTCTTCCGGCGGCCAACCAGCAGGCCCTGCTCGCAGGCTACGACAAGCTCGCGGCGGGTGAGAGGTCGGCGAAGTCCGGCGCAGCCGACCTGTCCACCGGCGCGACCCAGGTCGCGACCGGAACCGGGCAACTCGCGGCCAACACCCCGACCCTCGCGAACGGCATCTCGCAGGCGGCGACCGGCGCTGCGTCCCTGAAGACCGGGGCGACATCCCTTTCTGCTGGGGCACACCAGCTCGACTCGTCGCTCGCGGCAGGACTGCTTAAGGTGCCCGCGACGAGCGCGGCCGAGCGCGTCGCATCCGCAAAGACACTGGCCGACCCGGTAGTCGTCTCACAGCACGCGATCACCGAAGCCCAGAACTACGGGGCAGGGCTCGCACCGTTCTTCATCAGCCTGTCTGCCTGGATCGGCATCTACGCGCTGTTCCTGATCGTGCGTCCGCTGTCGCGGCGAGCGCTCACCGCGGTTCGTCGGCCGATCCGCACAACTCTCGCCGGATGGATCACGCCGGCAATTCTCGGCATCGTGCAGATGATCGCGCTCTACGCGATCCTGACGCTGGCGCTCCACCTGCGGATCGCCGACCCGGCGGGGTTGTTGCTGTTCATGGGCTTCGTGTCGATCACGTTCGCCGCGATCGTCCTCGCGCTGAACGCACTGCTCGGGAGCGTTGGGCAGTTCCTCGGACTGATCCTGATGATTGTGCAGCTGGTGACGGCAGGCGGGACCTTCCCGTACCAGACGCTGCCGGGCCCGCTGCGGGTGCTGCACCAGGCGCTGCCGATGAGTCACGCAGTGGATGGCGTTCGCCAGCTCATGTACGGCGGAACAGCGGGCGACCTGGCGTCAGCGATCACGCCGCTCCTGCTGTGGCTCGTTGCGGCACTGGCCGTCACTGTTCTTGCGGCGCTGCGACAGGGCCGGACGCGGTCGCTGACCCAGCTGCGGCCGTCTGCGATCGGCGGGTAGCGGGGTTACTCGTGCGGTGGTCTCGATGACACGGGCTCGTGCCTCGTGCCTCGTGCCTCTACTCGACCAGCGGGGTCGAACCCCCGGCCGAGTAGCCACCGGCAGCGGACGCGTGCTGGGTAATCCAGGCGTGCATGGCGACCGCAGCGGCGGCCGAGGCGTTGATGCTGCGGGTCGAGCCGTACTGGGTGATTTCGACCACGGCATCCGCTGCTTCGAGCGCCTCGGCGCTGAGGCCGGGGCCCTCCTGCCCGAAGAGCAGGATGCAGTCGACCGGAAACGCGAACGTCTCGATGGCGACGGAGCCGGGAACGTTGTCGATGGCGATCACCGGCAGCTCCTTGACTGCCGCCCACTCGACGAACTCCGCGACCGTGTCGTGGTGCAGAACGTGCTGGTAGCGATCGGTGACCATGGCCCCGCGCTTGTTCCACCGCTTCCGACCGATGACGTGAACGGTGTCGGCGGCAAAGGCATTGGCGCTCCGCACAATTGAGCCGATGTTCATGTCGTGCTGCCAATTCTCGATCGCCACAGAGAAGGGATGCCTGTGCTGGTCGAGGTCTGCCACGATCGCCGCCATGGTCCAGTACCGATAGCGATCGATGACGTTCCGGGTATCTCCGCGCTCGAGCAGCTCCGGGTCGTACTCGTCGCCGGCCGGCCACTCACCACGCCACGGACCGACCCCGTGCGTCGAGAGCTCATTGGTCGGGTTGGGGTTCTGCTCGGCGTCGGTCACGTGGCCATTCTCTCGCGATGTTAAAGTCAGGGCATGACAGGGCATGCATGACTGAACCGCTGTGGACGCCGGGCGGCCCCGACCTCGTCGTACTCGGCGACAACCTGGCCGTCACGGCGCAGCTGCCCGACGCATCCTTTCGGCTGGTCTATCTCGACCCGCCCTTCAACACCGGCCGGACACAGTCCCGCCAGACGATCAGCACCAAGCGAGCCCCTGCTGGGACGCGCGTCGGGTTCCAGGGCCACAGCTACGAGACGATCAAGGGAACGCTGTACTCGTACGACGACGACTTTGCCGATTACTGGGAGTTCCTGGCCCCTCGGCTCGAGGAGGCCTGGCGCCTGCTCGACGACCAGGGAACCCTCTACCTACACCTCGACTACCGGGAGGTGCACTACGCCAAGGTCGCGCTCGACGCACTGTTCGGGCGCGCCAGCTTCCTCAACGAGATCGTCTGGGCCTACGACTACGGAGCCAAGTCGGCCAGGCGCTGGCCTGCCAAGCACGACACGATCCTCGTGTACGTGAAGAACCCGAAGACCTACTACTTCGATAACGCCGCGGTCGACCGCGAGCCGTACATGGCGCCGGGGCTCGTAACAGCGGAGAAGGTCGCGCGCGGCAAACTCCCGACGGATGTCTGGTGGCACACGATCGTCGGGACCAACGGACGGGAGCGCACCGGCTACGCGACGCAGAAGCCTGAAGGCATCCTGCGCCGGATCGTGCAGGCCTCGAGCGCACCCGGCGACTGGGTAATCGACTTCTTCGCCGGGAGCGGGACAACCGCGTCGGTCTCGCGCCAGCTAGGACGACGTTTCGTGGCGGTGGATGCCAACCCGGATGCCGTGGAGATCATGCGCACCCGTCTCGGCACCGAGGCGGTCGCCTACCCCGTCGGCACCGCCCCCCTCGCCCCTACGATGGATCCATGACCGACCGAAGCGAAGTCGAGTGCTGGCTGACCGACATGGATGGCGTGCTGGTGCACGAGAACCATCCCGTGCCGGGCGCTGCAGAACTGCTGCAGCAGTGGCGCGACCAGGACAAGCCCTACCTGGTGCTGACCAACAACTCGATCTTCACCCCGCGCGACCTGAGTGCGCGGCTCCGGGCATCCGGTCTTGTCGTTCCCGAGGAGAGCATCTGGACCTCCGCGCTCGCGACGGCCGACTTCCTGCAGGCACAGATCCCCGGTGGGTCGGCCTTCGTGATCGGTGAGGCGGGGATGACGACGGCCCTGCACGAGGCTGGCTTCATCATGACCGAGGTCGATCCCGACTATGTGGTCATCGGTGAGACACGCAACTACTCCTTTGAGGCCATCACGAAGGCCATCCGCCTGATCGGCGACGGTTCGCGCTTCATCGTGACGAACCCGGATGCGACGGGGCCGTCCGCAGACGGGCCCCTGCCCGCGACGGGTGCCGTCGCCGCGCTCATCAGCAAGGCGACCGGCAAGGAGCCGTACGTCGTCGGTAAGCCGAACCCGATGATGTTCCGCTCGGCCATGAACAAGATCGGCGCACACTCAGAGAACACCGGGATGATCGGCGACCGGATGGACACCGACATCGTCGCCGGCATCGAGGCCGGACTGCACACCGTGCTGGTGCTCACCGGGATCAGCGATGCCGCAGAGATCGAGCGCTATCCGTTCCGACCGAACGAGGTGCTGGCAAGTGTGGCCGACCTGTTGGAGTCCGGGCCGGTGGAATCCGACCTGTAGCCTGTGCGCTGCCGCAGAACCGCGTTACTGCGCGACCGCGAAGCTCGACGGCAGCGCGCCGCGCGATGCGCGGCTGACAAAGCAGTAGTAGGTGCGGCTGCCGCCGGTCCAGTCTTTCTCGGTTGCTGGGTAGGTGAAGCTCACCTGCAGGTCGCTGACTGCCTTCGCAGCGTCATAATCGATGACCTTCGATGAGGTACAGAGCGGTCTGATCTCGGCCGCGAACTGGGCGCTGGTCGGATACGCGGATCCGGACGCGTCGGGCAGGGTTCCCTTGAACAGCAGCTGGCCGAGGTGGGTGGTGCCGCAATCGACAACCGTGAATTTCGTCGCCCACGCGGAGGTGAAGGGCTGAAGGCACTCGCCGCCGTTTAGCTGGTTCCACAGGAAGGAACCCGGAGCGACCGGGCCGGTGGTCGACGCCGGCTGGGGAGCAGCGGATGCCGCACTCGACGTCGCCGGAACCGGGGCAGTGGCGGATGCCGCTCCGAGCTTCTCGCCAAGCAGGAACAGTGCGACGAGCGCGAGGATGGCGACCAACCCGCCGGCAACCCACATCAGCGTCTTCTGCAGGGTCGTGAGCGGTGCATGCTGCGGACTCGCTGCATTCGCTTGCGGGCGCTCGCCGATCAGTGGCGAGACAGCCTGCAGCACGCCGACCTCTTCGTACTCCTCGAACTTGTGCTCGCCGAAGAGGGTGTCGAGGGCCGAAGTCGGGTCATCGAATGACGTGGGCCGCTCGGACGGGGCGGCCGCAGGCGCAACTGCCCAGGCCGGGGCGGCCGCGACCGGCGCGGCAGGGGTCGGCGGGAACACCGGCGTCGTGCGCTCGACGAATGGCTCCCATTTCGGCGGCGTGTATGCCTGTGTTGGCATATCTGCCGGGTCTGCCGCCTGTGCATCTGCGACCTCATCGAGCGACATCGCCTGCGTCGGGGCGTCGATGGATGCGCTGGCCTCGGCGGGCGGAGGCGCAACGTGCGATCCGCCGGTCGGCCGCACGAGAGGCGGCGGCGTGTACGCCTCGGTCGGAGGCAGGTCCGGCTCGGGGCCGGGATCGACGGGCGGCTCGACGGGCGGCGGCTGGACGGCGGAGCTCGGCTTCAGGTCCCAGTTAAATCCGCCAGCGGCCGGTGCATCCGCTGCTGGCTCGGTTGCGGCATCCTCGTCCGGTTCTTCGCCCGCGCCGACAACGGAACCAGCCGACTTCGGCTTTGGCACCTCGCCCGTCTCGAACTGGCCGGTAAGCCAGTCGCTCGGGTCGAACTCGTCGTCGTCGCCACTCATGCGGTGAGTCCGAGGTCGGAGAGTCCTATCGCGTACAGGTAGGGGTAGCCGGCCGCCTCGATGACCTGCTGGGCTCCGGTGTCACGATCGACCACGACGGCGACGGCCGCGATCTCGGCGCCGACCTTCAGGAGCGCCTCAATGGCCTTGAGCGGCGAACCGCCTGTGGTCGACGTGTCTTCGAGCACGATGACGCGCTTGCCTTCGAGATCCGGGCCCTCGACCTGCTTGCCGCGACCGTGGTCCTTCGGCTCCTTGCGCACGACGAAGGCGCTGTATCCCTTGCCGAGCGCGACACCCTGATGCAGCACGGAAGCGGCGATCGGGTCAGCACCCATGGTCAGGCCGCCGACAGCGAACACGTCGGGCACGTCTGCGATCAGGTCGACCATGACCTGTCCGATCAGCGGGGCGACCCTGTGATCGAGGCTGACCTTCCGCAGGTCAATGTAGTAGCTCGCCTTCTTGCCACTCGTGAGCGTGAAGTCGCCATGGAACACAGCGTCGTTGGAGATGTAGTCGATCAGCTGCTGCCTGGCGGTATTCACCCTCTCAGGATAGTGAGCAGCGCCAAGGTGACCTACTCGTGTGAGCTCTGGCCTGCCCCGTGATGATGCAGTGTGCTCGTCGGAGCGGGTGTCGACTGGCCAGCTGAGCTCGATCCGCTCGAGAGCAGCAGGATGCTCGCCGCCACGATGACAGCCAGGGCGATGGCGGCGACGAGGATGGCGCGGCGATTGTCACGCGCTTCAGCGGCAATCGATGCGGGGTCATCGAAAGATTCGGGTTTCATTACGCTCCGACGCTAACGAGCGGTTCAGCGCCCGGCTACATCCCAGTTCGCGGGTGGACTGTCCGTTCCGCGCGCTAGCGTTGCTGTCATGCGCGTAGCAACCTGGAATGTGAACTCCATCCGCACGAGGGTCGGCCGCGTGGTCGACTGGCTCGGGCGGGAGGACATCGATGTCCTCGGCATGCAGGAGATCAAGTGCAAGCCGGAGCAGTTTCCCTACGATGCCTTCACCGAAGCGGGCTACGAGGTCGAGGTTCACGGGCTCAACCAATGGAACGGGGTCGCGTTCGCCAGCCGCATCCCCATGACGGACGTGTCGCGCGGCTTCCCGACATCCCCCGGCTTCGGCAAGGTCGATGATGCTGGTGACCTGCCGCAGGAGGCGCGTGCGCTCGGGGTGACGGTCGACGATCTGCGGCTGTGGAGCCTCTACGTGCCGAACGGCCGCGAGCTCGACAACCCGCACTATCCGTACAAGCTGGAGTGGCTGGCTCGACTCGCGGAACAGACCACCGGATGGCTGCAGGCAGACCCGGGCCTGAAGCTCGCGCTGATGGGCGACTTCAACATCGCACCGCTTGACATCGACGTGTGGGATATCGCGGCGTTCGAGGGCAGGACCCACGTGAGCCAGCCCGAGCGGGAGGCCTTCCGCGCTTTCGAGACCGCGGGGCTGGTGGATGTCTTTCGCACTCGCGGCATCGAGGGCTACACCTACAGGGACTACCAGCAGCTGCGGTTCCCCCGGAACGAGGGCATGCGGATCGACTTCGTGCTCGGGTCTGCCAGCTTCAACGACCTGGTCACCGCGGGGAAGATCGAGCGCAACGAGCGCAAGGGCGACGGGCCGAGCGACCACGTCCCCCTGGTCGTCGATCTCGACGTCGAGGTCGACGACGACGATCGCCCGATGATCTTCTAGGGCGATTGCTGGTCTCGATAACGCCGGCTTCGCGCGGCTACTCGACCAGCGACCCACCCCGGTGATCGACATCGAGGCCCGGCGACCCAACCCCGGTGGCCGACATCGAGACCCGGCCGACCTACCCCGGTGGTCGAGTAGCACGCCCGAGCGAAGCGAGGACGAGCGTTATCGAGACCCGGCTCGAGCGGCGGAGTAACTCAGCGCTTCAGCAGGGCGGCGGCCAGGACGAGAACGGGAACCGCCCCGATGGTCGTGATCAGCACGGTGTCCCGAGCGAGAATCACCCCACGCTCATACCGCTGCGCGTAGTTGAAGACGTTCTGCGCCGTCGGCAGTGCGGCCAGCAGCACGACTCCAAACAGCGCCGTGCCCTGCAGGCCGAACACGAAGTCGCCGACCGCCCACGCCACCACCGGCATTACGGCGAGCTTCAGCGTGGACGCAAGCACGACATCCCTGCGGTTCGTACCAGCCTCGAGGATGCGGCTGCCGTTCAGTGACATCCCGAACGCGAGGAGCACGACGGGGACGGCGGCGCCGCCGATGAGCACGAACGGCGCGAGCACGGGGGTCGGGAGTTTGACCCCCGTAATTGCGACGATGACACCGAGCAGCGACGCGATGATCAGCGGATTGCGCACCGGCTGCGACAGGATGCGCCCGATTGACGCCCGCCCGCTGGTCGTGACGTCGAGAATCGTCAGGATCACCGGCGCGAAGATCACGAGTTGCAACAGGATGACCGGGGCAGACAGTGCCGGATTGCCGAGGACGTAGACCGCGACCGGCAGCCCGATGTTGTTGGCGTTCACGTAACCGGATGACGCCGCGCCGACCACGGTATCCGCGGTGGGCCTTCGCCACACCAGCTTCGCGACGACGACAAAGACCACCATCACGCTGAGGGCGGAGACAGCTGAGACCGCAAGCACCCGCGAGAACAGTTCGTGGACGTTCGCACCGGCGAGCACTGTGAACAGGAGGCACGGCGACAGGACGAAGAACACAATGCGGTTGAGCACGTGCTGCACCTGGTTCGGGTTGTGACCGAGCACTCGGAAACGGCCGACGAGGAAGCCGACCAGAATCACGAACCCGATGATCGCGAACCCGATCAGCACCTGCAGCACAGGTTCAGTCTGCCGCACTCCGCGCCGCCGCTGGTCGAGCAGCCGCAGCGCTGCGGACGGGCCGGCCTGCCTCGCAGCGCTACTCGACCAGCGGGTTACCTCAGCTGGTCGCGATGTCGAAGCCGCCGGGCGCGACCGCGACAGAACGGATGCCGGCGATGCTCCGCGCAGACAGCAGGCGGCCAGTCGCGTCGTAGCTCCGCACGGTACTGCGCACCCCAGCCGTGCCAACGTTCGCGGACGCCGATCGAGCAGCGGTCGAGTGCACCAGTGTCGTGGAAGCGCCACCGACACCCGTGAGCACCAGCCGCTCGACCTGCGGCCGGGAGATCACGGCATCGAGAAGGAGCGTCCCGTGAGTCGCCGTCACCGTCACCGTGTTGCCGGTGATGGTCGAAC
The DNA here is from genome assembly GCA_036499165.1 of Galbitalea sp. Classification (GTDB taxonomy): domain Bacteria; phylum Actinomycetota; class Actinomycetes; order Actinomycetales; family Microbacteriaceae; genus Galbitalea. Next base: position 52,706 of record DASYEE010000128.1, read on the forward strand.
ACAGCGAGCGCGGAAGCAGCGCGCCGGGCACTGCGGTGACGCCCTGGGCGCCGACGCCGGAGCGCAGGTCGCCGAGGCTGACTCCGCCTGAGGTCCAGTGCGAAGTCGTCACGGATCCGGCCGGCTCGAAGACGACCGGCTCGACGGTGCGCGCACCGGCAGTCGCCGGCAGCGTGATCGTCGCGGTCTGCCCTTTCGTGAGCGCAAGGTACGCTCCGCCGCTGTATTGCGACTCGCCCGTCCAGGCAGACGCCGGCGTGACGGACGTTCCGGTTCCGGTGGCCGTCTCGGCCTCTGACACCGTCAGGCCGTCACGAGCGGAAACGTGGGCCGCCGACTGGGCCAGCCGGGCGACATCCGGATTCGCATCGAGCGCGAGCATCGAGAGGAGGCCGTGGATGGTCGACTCCGCGCCGCTGTTGCGGCTGACCGACCCATCGGACTGGATGCCGTCGGTCGTGACACCCGTCGCCGGGTCATAGACCGCGACCCCGGCCTTGTTCATGCCGAAGTACCAGGCAGCTTCGATGCCGGCCAGCTGGCGGATGCCCTGGCTGTGCGTCGCCGTAGCAACAGCAAGGAGCGACTGCAGCCGAGAGTCCGCACCGTAGGCGATCTGCGTCTGGTCGATCGGCGCCGGGTACCAGGCGTTGTCCGGTCCGCCGGCCGCAAGCAGCGTCGACGTGAAGCTCACCGCGTCACCGATCGCTGGCGTCAGTAGCGCGCGATCCCCGAGCACCGTGGATGCCCGCGCCAGCGCTTCCGGCATCTGCGACGACCAGGCGTGCCACATCGATTGCGACTGCGTCCACGGCAGGATCGCCCCGTACGGCCACTGCTGTGTCGAGCCGGAGCTCATCGCGGCGATCCCCTTCGACAGCTCGAGTGCTGCCCGGCGCGGAGCGCGGTCGCTCGGGGCTGCCGCCGTGTACGCGGTGAGGCCGAGAACGGCCTCGGCCGATTCATCTGCACCGTCCCCGATCAGCCACGCAGGAACGCGCGTGCCATCGGCAACCTCGTACGTACCGTACTTCGGCAGCACCTCGCGGTCGAGAGCCGCAACACCGAGGTCGATGCGCTGCTTCAGGAAGCCGGCGAACTTCGGGTCGCTGTGCTTGAACGCGGCATAGCCCTCGCCGAAGGCCCAGAGGCTGCGCGCCAGCCAGTAGCTGGCGTCGGAGTCGGACGGGTTTGGTGAGTCTGCCGGCGTCGGAGTCGTGTTGAACGTGCCGTCCGGCTGCATCCACAGGACGGTGTTGCCGGCGTTCGGTCCGGAGGTCACCTGGAAGAACGCTGTCGATCGCAGCAACTCGTACGCCCGCTTTTCGCTCGACGCGCGGTGGTTCTGGGTCCAGTCGCGGATGTACACGACAGCAGCACGAGCGATGTCGTCTGTATCGAACGAGCCCTGGCCATAGTGCCCCGTCGCGGCATCCAGATCACCGCCGCCGACGCGGGTGAACGAGCCGTCCGCATTCGCGTTGGCGTAGACCCACGGCATCGTGATCGTCGGCTCGCTCGCGAGGTCGTATGTGGTGTGGCCAGTTGCGGCCGCCGGGGTGACCGTGTCCATCAGGAAGTCGAGATGGGCCAGGTTGGTGAGCGGCGCGGACCCGGGATGACCGGATGCCGCGGCCGGTGCAGCCTTCGCGAGTCCGAGACCTCCGAACATGGCCGCGACGGCGACCGACGCGAGAATCGTGCGGGAATGTGTTTTACGCATCCTGTGCTCCTGTCGTTTCCAGCCGTGCAACGCCGATCCTGGAATCGACCATTCCGTAGACGCCGAAACGATCGCCAACGATCTCCTGAAACCGGTCTCGCGCCTATCAACCCTGATCGGTTCAGCGGCCTCCCGCATCCCCTTGACTTCTGGCCGACGAGCGAGTCGGGTAGCGTCGAAGCATGCCCCAACTCGAAGTGAACGGCGCGTCCATCTACTACGAGACGGCGGGGGAGTCATCCAATCCGGCGCTGCTTCTCATCCACGCGGGCATCGCGACGCTACGGATGTGGGACCCGCAGGTGGAGGCGCTCGCTCGCGACCACTTCGTCATCCGTTTCGACACCCGCGGGTACGGTCGCACCGAGTCGCAGAACATCGAGTTCTCGAATCGCGCAGACGCCCTTGCTGTGCTGGATGAGGTCGGTGTACTGAAGGCGACGCTCATTGGAGCGTCGCGTGGCGGTTCGATCGCAATCGACCTGGCCCTCGATGAGCCGGGCCGCGTGCGCGGACTGGTCGCGGTGGGATCGGGGCCGAGCGGATTTCCCGAAGTCGAACTGACGGCGCGCGAGGACGAGCTGTTCGACGGCCTCGACACGGCGTACGAGGCCGGAGACTGGACGCACCTGAACCGCCTCGAAGCCGAGCTCTGGGACTTCGGGCCGCTGCGGACGAAGGACGAGCTCGACCCCGCATTCGTCGCGCGCGCCTATGAATTGAACCTCGCCAATCTGCCCCGCGCCGAAGAGTCGCCGATGCCTCAGCCGCTCGACCCTCCCGCCTACGGCCGCGTCAGCGACATCGAAGTACCAACCCTCATCGCCGTCGGCGACCACGACATCACCCCGGCGCTCACCCAATACGAGTACCTGGTCACGACGATTCCGAACGCCGACGCATGTCGCTTCGCCGACTCAGCGCACATCCCGAGCGTCGAGCAGGCCGACGAGTTCACGCGCATCCTGGTTGCGTGGCTGAAGGGGCACGGCCTTTAGCGGGATGCCGCTGGCCGAGTAGCCCGGCGGTAGCGGGTGCGGTCCGCGGGCGAGAGGTGTTCGGTCGCGTAGGAGAGCGTGGTGCGCGCCATGTCCGGTGCGTGGGCATCGAGATAGGCGACGAGCAGCTCACGGTCGACGCGCTTGCCGACCTCGCGCAGCATCCATCCGACGGCCTTCCGGATGAGGTCGTGCCGGTCTGGCAGCAGGATCGTCGCGATCTCGAGCGTGGTCGACGCATCGCCGCGCTTGATGAAGCCGAAGGTCGAGATGATTGCGACCCGACGCTCCCAGACCGACTCGGATGCCGCCAGCTCGACGAGCAGGTCGCGCGGCCGGTCGAACAGGTACTCGCCCAGGATGAACTCGGCCGAGGCATCCACCAGGTCCCAGTTGTTCACCCGTCCGCGCCGCACTGCCGCGAGGTAGAAGTCGGCGATCTCCGCGGGACGAGTTCGATACTGAGCCACGAGAATGACGAGCGCCACGAACCGGTGGTCGTGGATCGGGCTCTGGAGCAGGATGTCGACCTCGCCGAGCGGGAGGTCGCGAAACGGCTTCGCGATCCTGCGGGACGCTGGCACCGACAACCCCAGAAACTGGTCTCCTTCGCCGTACTCACCCGGGCCGGTCTTGAAGAATCGCGCCAGACCGGCCGCCTTCTCCGGGTCGGCTTCTGCGGCGAGCGCCGCGATCACATCCTGCGCAGTGGCGGTCATTGCAGGATTCTAGACTCCGGCACAGATCGTGCGCGTGGATCCGCCACTGGCGCAGCTTTCACGCGCCAATCGCAACCAAACGCTTCGATGCGCCGAATACCCTTGAACAGGCGCACAAATGCGTATTCACACACCAGCACGATCGGAGGTTAGCCATGTCAACGACCACGTCTCATAACGCAGTCATCGGAGAACCCGAGGTTGTCGAGGACACCTCCACCTGGCTGAACCTCAAGGCCGCGGTCACCGAATTCCGCACGTTGCAACTTCAGGATGGCAGCGTCCCGAACGAGTCCGATCACGCCCGCGCTCGCGAACTCGTCGAGGTCATCCGCGACGAGATCCTGAACTTCCGGGAACTCCTGCCGCACGACGCCGTGTACCTCGAGGCGTCGGCTGTCGACTTCGCCCGCTGGGCTGCTGAGGGGTTCGGCGTGCCCGACTTCCTCGACTCGCTGACCGCGTTCCAGCCGCAGAAGCAGCGCGAGGACGGCCTCCGCCACCTCGTGATCTTCCCCATGTACACGCAGAACGGGTCGAGCGATCGTCTCGTCGAGGCCGTGCTCATTGAGGTGCGCTGGCCAGACTTCGTGGCGGAGCTCGAGGCAGGCGAATACTCGAACAAGCTGTTCGTGCCGATCCGCTTCCTCGACTTCACCGACGGCTACGACACGAACTCAGCGGTGTTGTTCCCCGAGACGGTCGCCATGCGCGAGATCCCGACGTTCACCTGGGGCGCGATCTTCGCTGACCGCGAGGCCGCACGGTTCCGTCGAGTCGTGCGCGCGGCATCCGAGATCACGAAGCTGGAGCTGCCTGCCGAGGCGGCCCGCCTTCTCGACGACCAGAACCTGGTCGAGGAGACATTCGTGATGTGGGATCTCATCCACGACCGCACCCACATGCGCGGCGACCTGCCGTTCGATCCGTTCATGATCAAGCAGCGGATGCCGTACTTCCTGTACTCGCTCGAGGAACTGCGCTGCGACCTGACGGCATACCGCGAGGCGACCCGCTTGTTGCGCGACGATGAGACCGACCCGGTCATCCGTGAGCACGCAGAACTTGTGCAGTACGCCGTTATCTTCGACCGGATCTTCCGGTTCGCGATCACCGGTTCGCGCGTGCGCAACTATGACGGTCTGGGCGGCCAGCTGCTCTTCGCGTGGCTGCACCAGCACCACGTGCTGCACTGGACGGACACCCAGCTGACGATCGACTGGGACGAGGTGCCGGATGTCGTCATCGCGCTCTCCGACGCGATCAACGACCTCTACTGGGCGAGCATCGACCGGCCGAAGATGGCGCACTGGCTGGCTGCGTACGACCTCGTCTCTGCGACGCTGACGCCGAACCCGGCATCCCGCTGGGCGGTGCGCGACCTGCCGCTGGAGGGCCCGCCGAAGCTGCTGACCGACGCGGTGATGGATGACGAGTTCCCGCTCTCGATGTTCTACGAGGCACTCGCGAAGAAGATGGCCGGCGTCATCGAATCAACCTCGGGCATCACCGCGCGGGACTGATCTTTACTGCCGGGGCCGAAAACGGGACGATGAAGGCATGACCCAGGATTCAAGAACCATCGTCGTCACCGGAGCAACGGGGGACGCAGGTCGAGCGGTGACCACGGTGCTGTCAGAAGCAGGGCACACCGTGGTCGCCGTCGGCTCGAACGCCGAGCGGCTGGCCGAGGTGACCGCGAATGCCCACTTCGTCTGCGACCTCACGGATGCCGCTGCAACGGCCGATCTCGGAACCCGTGTGCACGATGAGGTCGCGCCGGTCGACGGCGTCGTGCATCTCGTCGGTGGCTGGCGCGGCGGCAACGACGCAGAAAGCTGGGACTGGCTGGAGCCGAGGCTGCTGACCAGCCTGAGGCTCGTCACGCTGGCGTTCCGCGACGACCTCACGGCGTCATCCGCCGGGCGTCTCGTGATCGTCGGTTCGACGAGCGCCTCGAAGCCGACGTGGTCTGGAGCCAACTACGCCGTGCTGAAGGCCTCGGAAGAAGCCTGGATGCAGGCGGTCGCGTCGGGCTGGCGCAAGGCGGGAACCGCGGCGGCGATCACCCTCGCCGTGCGGTCGGTCGGAGATGACGGCACCAGCGTCGATCGGCTGGCCAGCGCCATCCTGCCGCTCTGGGCCGGGGATGCCGCGGCGCTGAACGGCACTCGGGTCGACCTCAGCTGATCGGGCTGGTTGAGCCTGTCAAACCCTGCTGCTCGTTGAGCCTGTCGAAACCCTGGAGAATTGTCGCATGAGACTTCACGATGCCAACTACCGCGGATTTGCAAGCGACAATTACGCCGGAGCCCATCCGGAGGTCCTTGCGGCGATCGCCGAAGCCAACGACGGCCACCAGATCTCCTACGGCGAAGACGCATACACGGCAGAGCTCACGCGGGTTATGCGTGGCCACTTCGGCGAGCAGGCCGAGGTGTTCCCGGTGTTCAACGGCACCGGGTCGAACGTCACGGCGCTGACCAGCGTTATGCCAAGGTGGGGTGCCGTGATCTCGACGAGCACCGCCCACATCCACACGGATGAGGGCGGCGCGCCGGAGCGCGTTAGCGGCCTGAAGCTCCTCACGGTCGACAGCCCGGACGGGAAGCTCACGACCGATCTCATCGAGACCCAGGCCTGGGGATGGGGCGACGAGCACCACGTGCAGCCCGCAGCCGTCAGCATCACTCAGACCACCGAGCTCGGCACGCTGTACACGGTGAACGAGATCCGCGCGATCGCCGACTATGTCCACGCCCGCGGCATGGTGCTGCACATGGATGGCGCCAGGATCTCGAATGCGGCTGCCGCGCTCGGAGTCCCGCTTCGGGACTTCACGACGGACGCCGGGGTCGACATCCTCGGCTTCGGAGGCACCAAGAACGGGCTCCTCTTCGGCGAGGCGATCATCGTGCTCGACCCGACCAAGAGCGACGGTCTCATCTACCTGCGCAAGCTCAACATGCAGCTCGACTCGAAGATGCGGTTCCTGAGCGCACAGCTGCTCGCGCTGCTCGAGGACGACCTCTACCTGCGCTCCGCCGCGCATGCGAACGGGATGGCGCAGCGCCTGCGCGGGGCCCTCGAGGACGCACTCGCTGCCGGTCGCATCCATGGTCTTTCGTTCACGCAGGCGACCGAGGCGAACGCCGTCTTCGCCGCGCTCGACAACGCGGTCGCCGACCGGATCCGCGAGCGCGTGCGCTTCTACGACTGGGATCGCGCCGGTGGCGAGGTGCGCTGGATGTGCTCGTACGACACAACCGAAGACGACGTCGATCGTTTCGTCGACGTCATCACCGAGGAGCTGAACCGCTAGTTCGGCAGCGCCATCCCTCCCGGCCGCGCCATCCCTACCTAAAGTCGGAACTTCGGGCGGCGTGCGGCGTGTCGACTAGCTGACACGCCGCACTCGACCGGGAGTTCCGACTTTAGGAAACGCGGCGACGACGACGGATGGATGCCAGCAAGGCGATCGCGAGACCGGCTACCAGCAGCGCGAGCGCAAGCTGGAGATCGTTCAGGCCGCTGTCGATGCCCGTGAAAGCAAGAACCTCGGCCGCCGTGGTGGGCGCTGACACGATCGTCGCTGCCTCGAGGATGCGCGGATCCCCGGTGCCATCCGTACCAGCCGCGACCAGTGTGTGGTGCCCCGTGAACTTCGGGATTGTGACGGTCGCCGTGAAGGAACCCGTCGCGTCCGTCGTCACGGAGGTGAGGAACGTCGGGCTCGAGTAGATGCCGATCGTGATGGGCGAACCGGCCGCATAACCGCTGCCCGTTACCGTGACCTTCTGGCCCTGGCTGGTGTTCGTCGGAACGCCGCCCAGCGCGCCATCCGCCGCGGGAAGCAGCGGTGCCAGCGCGACCGGAGCCGCCGTGGTCACCGTGATCGTGCCAGCGCGGGTCGATTCCGGCGGCGTGCCGTTGCTTGCCGTCCAGGTGAGCGCGTACGTACCATCCGTGCCCGGTGCCGGGGTGCCAGCGAGCGTGCCGGTTCCATCACCGTTGTCTGTGAAGGTCAGGCCGGTCGGGAGAGCGCCGGACTCGGTCAGCACCGTGGCGTCGGGAAGCCCCGGCGCCGTCGAGATCGTTGCAGATCCCGCGACTCCGACGGTGAAGGCCGAGTCGCCCGAGCCCGTGAAAGTCGGCGGTGTCGCGACGTAGAGCGTGAACGACTGCGTCGGCGAAGATGCAAGGCCGTTGTCGACCGTGAACGTGAGCGGGTAGGTGCCAACGTCGGTTGAGGTTCCCGCGAGGGTCGCGGTGCCGTCCCCGTTGTCGACCCAGCTGACTCCTGTTGGCAGCGCGCCGGACTCGCTGAGCGTCGCCGCGGTCGGGTAGCCGGCCGTCGTCGATACCGTGAAGGTGGATGCCGCTCCAGAGATGAACGTGTCGGTTGCCGCGCTCGTGAATGCCGGCGCCTCGTTCACAACCAGGTCGAAGCCCTGGGTGACCGGTGTGCTCGAACTGCCGACCGACGTCGCCGTGAGGACCAACGGGTAGTCGCCCCCCTGTCCGAGCGCCGGAGTACCCGAGATTGTCGCGGTGCCGTCCGCATTGTCGACGAAGGAGACCCCACCCGGCAGCGCGCCGGACTCACTGAGGACCGTGACCGCCGGGAAGCCAGCCGTCGTCGTCACGGCGAACGATCCCGCGATGCCGACCGCGTCGGTCACCGTCGCGGCACTCGTGAACGTCGGAGCCTGATCGACGGCGAGGGCGAAGTGCTGCACTGCCGCGGGGTCGGTGCCGTTGGTAGCGGTGAGCGTGACTGCGTAGTCGTCACCGGCACCAGCCGCCGGGACTCCGGCGAATGTCGCCGTGCCATCCCCGTTGTCAACGAACGAGACGCCACTCGGCAGCGCACCAGATTCGCTGATCGAAGGGTTACCGGGGAAGGCGTGAGCGGTCGTGACGGTGAAGCTGTCCGTTGCCCCGACCAGGAAGGTCGCAGAGGCGTCGCTCGTGAAGGCGGGTGCCTCGTTCACCGTCAGGGTGAATGACTGCACAACAGCGGGCGTCGACCCACCCGCGACCTGTGCCAGGACCGAGAAGGAGTAGACGCCGCCCGCGCCGGCCGCCGGGGTACCCGAGAGCGTTGCCGTGCCGTCATTGTTGTCGGCGAAGACGACGCCGTCCGGCAGCGAGCCGGACTCCGAGAGGTCGGTGGACGTCGGGAAGCCCGGCGTGGATGTGACGGTGAAGGATCCGGCATCGCCGACCGTGAACGTCGTGGCGGCACCGCTCGTGATTACGGGCTGCGTGTTCACCGTGATACCGAGGCTCTGGTGCGCGTCCGGGTCGAAGCCATTCGACGCGGTCAGCGCGAGGGAGGACGTACCGGCCGCGCTGGTCGGGGCCGTGCCGCTGAGGGTTGCCGTGCCATCCCCGTTGTCGGTGAAAGCGAGCCAGGCCGGCAGGGTGCCGGTGCTGATACCCGCAGCAGGGCTCCCCGTCGTCGTGATCGTGAACGTCTTCGGCGTTCCGGTGACGAATGTCACCGAGTTAGCCGAGGTGATCACGGGTGCTGTGCCGACGCGAAGCACAGCCGCTGTGGTCGTCGCGGTGCTGATCTTGTTGGTGAAGACGGCGCGGTACTGGTTGCCATTCTGCCCAGCGACGGTCATGAACGAGAGCGTCGTGGATGTCGCGCCCACGATGTTCGCGAAGGTGCCGCCGCCATTGGTCGACTGCTGCCACTGCACTGTCGGCACGGGGAATCCACCAGCGGATGCCGTGAAGGTCGCCGTCGAACCGGGCGTGACGGTGACGTCGGCCGGGTCCGAGACGATCACGGGAGCGAGGTTGATCGTGACTGACAGCGACTGTGTCGCATCCGGAGTCGCACCGTTGGTCGCCGTGAGCGGAACCGAGACGGTCGTCCCAGCGCTACCGAACGGCGGCGTGCCGGACACGGTTGCCGTGCCGTCGCCGTTGTCGTGGACCGTGACCCAGGACGGCACGCCCGCACCTGTGATCGACGGAATCGGCAGGCCGGTGGTCGTCACGGTGAAGCTGCCTGCCGTGCCTTGCATGAATTCCGTGGTTGCCGCGCTCGTGATCGTCGGCGCCTGCTGCACGGTCAGGGCTGCGGGCGAGGAGGTCGCTGTGCCGCTTCCGTTCGTGAAGACCGCGCGGTACGCGGTGCTCGCGTCGCCAGCGGCCGCCGTGAACGTGTATGTGGTGGAGGTGGCTCCGGCGATGTTCGCGAAGCTGCCGCCGATGGTGCCGCGCTGCCACTGAACGGTCGGCAGCGTGTAGCCGCGTGCGGTCGAGGTGAACGAGACGCTGTCACCTGGGTGAACCGTCGCATCCGACGGGTCCAGCGTGACGACTGGCTTCTCGGTGACGACCAGGGTGTGTGCCTGCGTGCCGTCTGTTCCGATGCCGTTGTGGGTCGTTAGCGCGAGCGCGTATGAGCCGCCGGTCGCAGCAGCCGGGGTCCCGGAGATGGTTGCCGTTCCATCGCCGTTGTCGTGGACAGTGATGGAGGCAGGAAGGTTGGGCGTCGCAACGGCCGAGACGGACGGCTTCGGGTAGCCGCGGGTGGTGACCGTGTAGCTTCCCGCGCTGCCGACCGCGAAGGTGTTGCTGGCTGCGGAGGTGAAGGATGCCGCCTCATTGACGGTGAAGGTGAACTGCTTCGAGTCCGATCCCGCTGCGCTCGAAGCCTTGATGGTCGGCGTGTAGATGCCGCCGGTGCCGGCTGCGGGCGTGCCGGAGATCGTGCCGTTGCTGGCGAGCGACAGGCCAGACGGCAGCGCGCCGCCGCTGATCGAGAATGTCGGTGCCGGGATGCCGCTGGCCGTGACGGTCGTGTTGGCGACCGCACCGACGGTGAAGGTCCCGGTCAGTGGGCTCGTCGTGATCGCAGGGGCCACCCACTTCGTGTACGTGACCGTCGGCTCGCCGCTGCTCGCGAGGCTCGGCTGTCCCCAGCTGTCGGTGATCGCGCCTGCCTTCACCGCAACGTGCGCTGTGCCGGTGCTCGTCAGCGGACCGACTGCGACGTCATAGGTCGTTGGACCGCCCGTGACGGCCACGTTGCTCACGCCGCCAGCGGTACCGGTGACCGTCAGGTCTGAAGCATCCAGGCCCGCGGCGCTGATCGCTGAACCGTCGCTCGGGAACGTGACCGCGAAGTGCGCGGTGACGGGGCTCAGGCTACCGAGGCTCGTGCTCGTGGTGTCGACGTTGGCGACTGCCGGGTCCGGCACCGCTCCACCGGTCGGGGTGGTGCGAATCGTGTTGAGAACCGTCGTGAGCGAGTGACCGGAATCCTGGTTGGTCGGGTAGAGGATCGACACCTCGACGTGATTGACCTTGGTGAAGTCGATGTTGCCCGAGAAGCAGGGGCCACCCGAGCAGTTGAAGTTCAGGACGATGTTGAACGCCCCGGTGTTCTGCACGCCCGTGCTGTAGACGCCCGTGTGGCCCGCGGTGTCTGTCAGTGTGATCGAGATGGCGGCCGAAGTCTCGCCGACGACCTCGGGGGTGCGCTGGATCGAGTTGAACTCGAGGAAGAACTGGGTGTTGTTGCCCGCGGCCGTGAGGTCGGTGGTCGGGATCGCGTAGTCGAGCTGCGTGCCTCCCGCGCTGTTGCCGTCTCCGTTGCTCACCATGGTCGCAACGCCATCGGACTGCGCGAAGGTCGCCGTGGATGTCGTTGAGGTGTTCGCCAGCGGAAGGTTCGTCACCGTCCTCGTGCCAAGTACATTGCCGCCGAAGTCGTCGATGACGATCGGCTGGCCGGATGCCTGTGCCGGAGCGGTGAAGACGATCGACCCGATCGCCACGAGAAGTAGCGCTGTGATGATCGAAAATGTACGAACGAGAGCAGACGTGTGGGCACGCAGAACAGGCACGGGCTTGCCTTTCGGGTTTATGTTGCGCGGCGCCGGCTAGGGAAGGCACCAATTTCAGAGCCTAGCGACGGTCGCCCCTCGATGGTGACACTCGAATGGGGGCGATCTTCACGGCGCGTCGTTGCCGCGAATCCGAGAATTCACCAGTTGTAAATAATGCGTTAAACATCGTCACGACAGTCAAAAATGTATCGCCGGGATGCGTCGCAGCAATACGCTTTCGCCATGACCGTCACTGACACTCCCCGAGCCAGCGCCACAACCATTGAAGCTGGCGGAATTGAAGCAATTCCGTCATCACGACGCCACGGCTCGCCGTGGCAGCTCTTCGCCACCTGGAGCGCCCCCAACCTCGAATTCGCGACCGTGTTCGTCGGCGTCATCGCCGTCGCATTCTTCGGTCTCGGGTTCTGGCAGGCCATCGCCGCCATCGTCATCGGCAACGCGCTCGGGGGCGCGACGCAGGGCATCCTGTCGACCTGGGGTCCGCGCGAGGGGCTGGCCCAGCTGGTCCTCAGTCGCACGGCGTTCGGGTCGCGCGGCAACATCCTTCCGGCTGGCATCAACGCGCTCGTCGCCGGAATCGGCTGGTTCGCGGTCAACTCGGTTTCTGGCGCATTCGCGCTCTCCTACCTCGTCGACCCGAAACTGAAGACGCTGCCGACCTGGGTGGCGCTGATTATCATCGTGGTGCTCGAGATCGTTCTCGCGTTCGTCGGTCACGACCTGGTGCAGATCTTCGAGCGCTACGCGAGCATCGTGCTCGGGGTGGTCTTCATCATCGCCGCGATCTTCGTGTTCACCTCGGCGCACACCGCGATCAGCGGCCACGGGTCTAACGCTTTCAGCTTCGGCGGCTTCTCGCTAACCGTGGGCGCCGCATTCGGTTACGCCGCCGGCTGGAACCCGTACGCCTCCGACTACAGCCGCTACCTCCCGAAGAACACCAGCCGCACGAAGATCTTCTGGGCAGCGGGTCTTGGCAACTTCGTGTCATGCACCGTCCTGATGGCTGCAGGCGCCGCCGCCGCGACGGTCGCCGGATACAACCCGGACAACCCGACCGCGTCGTTCGTCGCTCCGTCGCTCATGCCCGGCTGGGTCACCGCGATCACCCTCATCGCCATCGCAATCGGTGCCATCGCGGCTAACGCGCTCAACGTGTACTCCGGCGCGATGTCGTTCCTGGCCGTTGGCATCAAGATTCCGTTCAGCCTTCGCCGCGCGATCGTCGCCGTCGGATTCGGCGTGATCGGCTTCATCGTCGCGCTCACCGCACTGCACGACGTCGGGGCTACATACACCGACTTCCTGCTGATCATCGCGTACTGGATCGCGCCGTGGCTCGGAATCGTCTTCGTCGACCGCCTGCTCCGCCGCGGCACCGCGATCACAGAACTCGTGCCGGATAAGGCGCGCTACTCCAACTGGGCTGGCCCGATTGCGTTCGTCGTCGCAACGGTCGTGTCCATCTGGCTGTTTGCCGACCAGGTGAAGTTCGTCGGTGTCATCGCGAAGGCGACGACACCGGACAAGCCGTTCGCGAACCCCGCGATCGGTGACCTCACCGCGATCGTCGGCTTCATCCTTGCGGGGCTGATCTACCTCATCCTGTTCAAGGTCCTGAAGCCGAAGGTCGGCGGGCCCCTCGCCACCGAGCCAGATCTCGTTGTGGGGATCGACGCCGCCGAGACAGTCTGACAATGGCCGACCAGGCGATCTACGCAACGGATGCTGAGAAGCTAGCGGTCGCCCGCGGCGAGGCCATCAAGGGCCTCGCCGAGGGCGGCATCCCGATCGGTGCCGCACTATTCGATGAGGATGGCCGCCTGCTCGGCAGCGGACACAACCAGCGGGTGCAGGGCGATAACCCTGCGCTGCATGGCGAGACGGCCGCGTTCCTGAACGCGGGTCGGCAGCGGAGCTACCGGAAGACCACCATGGTGACGACGCTGTCGCCGTGCTGGTACTGCTCAGGGCTCGTGCGGCAGTTCGGCATTGGTCGAGTCGTCGTCGGCGACACAGTGAACTTCTTCGGCGGCCAGGACTGGCTCGTCGAGAACGGCACAGCTGTCACGACGGTCAACGATCCGGAGTTGATCAAGATCATGGGCGACTTCATCGACGCTAACCCTGAGCTCTGGAACGAGGACATCGGCGAGGAGTAGCTACGCGCGCAGGAGCACTTTCGTGGCGCGGCGCTCGTCCATCGCCGTGTACGCGTCCGCCACCTCGGACAGCGGCAGCTCCAGGTCGAACACCCGCCCCGGGTTGATGCGGTGGTCGAGCACCTCGGGCAGAAGCTCATCGATGTAGTTGCGCACGGGCGCGACACCACCGTTGACGCCGACGTTCGAGCCGAACAGCGTGCGAATCGGCAACTCGGCCCCGCCATTCGGAACGCCGACGTACCCGACCATGCCTCCCGGTCGCACCGAGCGGATCGCCTGGTCCATCGACTCCTGGGTTCCTACGCATTCGAGCACGACATCCGGGCCGATTCCGTCGAACATCTCCTTGATGTGCCTGATGCCTGCGTCTCCGCGCTCTTCGACGGCGTCCGTCGCCCCGAACTCGAAGGCGATGCGCTGGCGGTCTTCGTGCCGCGACATCGCGACGATCCTGGATGCGCCAAGTCGCTTGCTCGCGAGCACAGCGCAGAGTCCGACGGCACCGTCGCCGACGACCGCGACGGTCGATCCGTGGGTCACCCCGCCGGACAGTGCAGCGTGGTGTCCCGTACCCATGACGTCGGCGAGAGTCAGGAGGCTCGGGATGAGCGCGGGGTCGGGCTGGCCCGGCGTCGATACCAGCGAACCATCTGCGTGCGGGACCCGCACGAACTCACCCTGGGCGCCATCCGCGAAGCCGCCGTCGCGATCCTTCGCGCCCCACCATCCGCCGTGGAGGCAGGATGTGCTCACGCCGTTGAGACAGTTGCTGCAGGTCATATCGCAGTCATAGAACGGCGCGATCACGAAGTCGCCGACCTTGATCTTCCGCACACTGTCGCCGACCGACTCGACGATTCCGACGAATTCGTGTCCGATGCGTTTGGGCTCCTTCGTCGGCACCACCCCACGGTATGGCCAGAGATCTGAGCCACAGACGCAAGCGGCAACGACCCGCACGATGGCGTCGTGCCCGCTCGAGAGCACCGGATCGGGCACTTCTTCGAAACGGATGTCGCGTTCGCCGTAAATCAGGGTTGCATGCATGCACCCAGCGTATTCGCCAATCCCGCGCGTTGTCTTTTTCCGTGAGGTGCGGCACATCGCCCTAAAACCGCCTTGGGAAGGGCGATCTTGCGCCCCTCAGCGACGGGAAGGTCGGCGAAGTAGGGTCAACGAGTGATTGTCTGGGTGAACGGGCCATTCGGTGTGGGCAAGAGACATCCACGGTCGTCGACACCACGGCACTGAGCCCATCACAAGCTGCCGACGACATCCTCGCCCGTCTCTGATCGCCAGCAACATGGTTCCCTCTCCGGTGAGGGGCACCACATCGCCCTAAAACGTCCTCGGGAAGGGCGATCTTGCGCCCCTCACCGACGAGGTAGCGAGGGGAAGGGAGGGGGAACGCGCTTTAGAGGGCCCGGATGCTGTTGTTGCGGGGGTCGTGAGTGAGCTCGGCGAGGCCGAGCTCCTCGAGGAGGGGCGGCATGTACATGCCGAAACGACCGCGGTAGCCCTTGCGGGTGCCGTACCAGCCGCCGACCGGGTTGCTCTCGGAGCGTCCCCAGGCCTCGACGGTGCCATCCGCCGCGGTCTTCTGCTCGTCGGCCGCCCCGAGCGGAACCCAGTCGCCCTGCTCTTTCAGCCAGGAGTGGAGGTCATCGATCGCCTGAACCAGGTACGTGAGTTTCGTGGAGCCGACCTGGCAGACGATCACGGCCGGATCGGCCGCATCGTCGCGGTACATCGTGTATTCGGAGCTTCCGGGCGGCGTCTTCAGCACCCACGGGTCATCCTTCGTTCCAGCGCTCATGGCGCGAGCCTATTCCTGCTTCTTAAGCGCCGGAAGATACGACATGAAAGCCACCCGTCTAGCGGCGGCTTTCATGTCATATCTTCCGGCGGTGGGGAGGGCGGGCTAGTGCTCCATGCGGGAGACGGCGAGCGTGTCGCCGACGAGGTCGACGCGAACGGTGTCGCCGTCCGCGATCTCGCCCGCGATGAGCGCCCGCGCCAGCTTGTCGTCGATCTCGTGCTGCATGAGCCGCCGAAGCGGGCGCGCACCGTAGATCGGGTCGTAGCCGCGCTCGGCAAGCCAGGCCCGCGCATCCGGGGTCACCGCCAGCTCGAGCCGGCGATCGGCGAGGCGCTTGGCCAGCCGGTCGACGTACAGCGAAACGATCTGGCCGAGGTCCTCGGTCGTCAGGGGTGCGAACACCACGATGTCGTCGAGTCGGTTCACGAACTCCGGCTTGAATGCCTGGCGTACGAGATCCTGCACGGCGTTTTCGCGGTCCTCCCAGTCGATGGTCTGGTCGACCAGGATCTGGCTGCCGAGATTGGAGGTCAGAATCAGGATGGTGTTGCGAAAGTCGACCGTGCGGCCCTGGCCATCGGTCAGACGACCGTCGTCGAGCACCTGCAGCAGCACGTCGAAGACCTCGGGATGCGCCTTCTCGATCTCATCGAGCAACACGACAGAGTATGGGCGACGACGAACCGCCTCGGTCAGTTGCCCGCCCTGCTCGTAACCGATGTATCCGGGAGGGGCGCCGACCAGCCGCGAGACCGCGAACTTCTCGCCGTACTCGCTCATGTCGATGCGCACGAGCGCCTTCTCGTCATCGAACAGGTACTCGGCGAGCGCCTTCGCCAGCTCGGTCTTGCCGACACCTGTCGGCCCCAGGAACATGAAAGAACCGGTCGGCCGATCCGGGTCGGAGATGCCGGCGCGCGTGCGACGAACGGCCTCACTGACCGCCTTCACTGCCGGCTTCTGGCCGATCAGCCGGCGCCCGAGTTCGCCCTCGAGGCCGAGCAGCTTCTCCGTCTCGCCCTGCTTGAGGCGCGCGACAGGGATGCCCGTCCACGCCGCGACAACCGCCGCGATGTCCTCATCGGTCACCTGGTCATTGACCATGCGCGGCCCGAGCTGTTCAACGGATTCCGCCGCGGCAATAGCCTTCTCGATCTCGGGGATCGTTTCGTAGTTGAGCTTGGATGCGTCCTGGTAGCGCTGGTCGCGCATGGCCTTGTCGAGGTCGATGCGTGCCTCGTTCAGTCGATTGCGCAGGTCGCCGACGTCGTGCAGCGACGTCTTCTCCGCCTTCCAGCGCTTCTCCAGCGCATCCAGCTGCTCCTGCTTGTCTGCCATGTCTGCGCGCAGCTTTTCGAGCCGGACCTTGGATGCCTGGTCCTTCTCCTTCTTGAGGGCCAGCTCCTCAATGCGCAGCCGGTCTACGGCCCGCTTCAGCTCGTCGATCTCGACCGGCGAAGAATCGATTTCCATCTTGAGCCGCGATGCGGCCTCGTCGACCAGGTCGATCGCCTTGTCCGGCAGCTGCCGAGCCGTGATGTACCGGTTCGACAGGGATGCCGCGGCAACGAGGGCCGAGTCGGCGATGGTGACCTTGTGGTGCGCCTCGTACCGTTCCTTCAGCCCGCGGAGGATGGCGATGGTGTCTTCGACCGACGGCTCGCCGACGAACACCTGCTGGAAGCGGCGTTCGAGCGCGGCATCCTTCTCGATGTATTCGCGGTACTCGTTGAGGGTCGTCGCGCCGATCATCCGAAGCTCGCCACGCGCCAGCATCGGCTTCAGCATGTTGGCTGCCGCCACCGACCCCTCGCCGCCGCCCGCGCCGATCAGCGTGTGCAGCTCGTCGATGAAGGTGATGATCCGGCCATCCGAGTCGTTGATCTCCTTGAGGACGGCCTTCAGGCGCTCCTCGAACTCTCCGCGGTACTTCGCGCCGGCGACGAGGGCCGCGAGGTCGAGCGACACGAGCTGCTTGTCTTTCAGCGAATCTGCGACGTCACCCGCGACAATGCGCTGGGCGAGCCCTTCCACGACCGCCGTCTTGCCGACACCGGGCTCCCCGATGAGCACCGGGTTGTTCTTGGTGCGCCTCGTCAGCACCTGGCTGACGCGGCGGATCTCGGCGTCCCTGCCGATCACCGGGTCGAGCTTCCCGCTCTTCGCGATCTCGGTGAGGTTGATGCCGTACTGCTCCAGGGCAGACTTCTGCTCTTCCTGTGTGGTGGGAGCCCCCTGCATGTTGGCCATTCGTTCTCCTGAGCGGTTGTGTTCTGCTGAGCCTGAGTGGCCCAGAAATCTGTGGATGAAAATGTGGTTACGAGTCGGGCAACGCCCTGGTGGACGCCGTCACAGTGAACTTCGGACCGCGCGCGATCTCGACGGTCGGCCCGACGAGTCGGGCGAGGGATGGCCGGTACGCGAGGTGCGAGTTCCAGACCGTCCACAGCTGGCCGCCCGGGGCGAGCGCGCGAGCAGCATCCGCAAAGAGCGCCATCGCGATATCGGT
This sequence comes from Galbitalea sp., assembly GCA_036499165.1. Classification (GTDB taxonomy): domain Bacteria; phylum Actinomycetota; class Actinomycetes; order Actinomycetales; family Microbacteriaceae; genus Galbitalea. The sequence goes on from DASYEE010000128.1 coordinate 70,516, forward strand.
CGTCACAGCTCCGCCGTCGTGGAACGGCGGGTTGAGCACGACCAGATCGATCGACCCGGTCGCCTGCCGACTGAGCGCCGTATCGCGGACCACCTCGACATCCAGCCCGTTCGCCGCCATCGTCTCACGTGCGGAGTCGACAGCATCCGCAGAGATGTCGCTCGCGATCACACGCGCGCTCGGCTCGCGCCGCTTCAGCTCCGCAGCAAGGATGCCGCTGCCGCACCCGAGGTCGACCGCGACTCGGTAGCCTGGCAGGTTCTTCCAGGCTGCGAGCATGGCCCTCGTGCCGATATCGAGCGAAGCCCCGGCAAACACTCCGCCGACTGCGCCGACCCAGAGTTCGAGGTCGGGCTGCCAGACGCGCCGCGCCTCCTGCACTTCGACGGCGAGCGGTGCCCGCGCGATGAGCACCCGCGACTTCTGCCGCGCCAGGCTCACGTCGAGCTGGCGGAAGCTCTTCGCGAGAACCTCGTTCATGCCCCGCGTCATGTATTTGAGGCGACCACCGGCGAAGACCACGACGCCCGGGGCCGCGTGTGCGGCGATCCTCCGCGCGATGCGGTCGAGCGCATCGAGCGACTTGGGGAGTCGCACGAGCACGACGGTCGCTCCGTCGAGCAGGTCGGCGTCGAGCTCGGCGCCCGCGACCGCGTCAGTGTCGGCGAACGAACGCACGTCCGCAGCACCCAACTCCCGCGCTGCAGTTGCAAGCGCGGGCGATCCGATCGCAACAACCCGGGATCCAACAATCGCACCAGCCGCCTCATCCAGGATGAGCCGGTCGGCCGCGTCGGGAGCAGACGACGGCATGTCCCGTGTCATTGCTGCCTCCCCTGTTGCGATCGACATCGCCCGTTACTCCTCGTCGAATCCTCGACCGAGCGGCCGCCAGACGACGACCTGGGTGTTGCGCTGCGCACGCGTTCCTGTGCGCAGCGGCACGACATCCCCCGACCCGCCGGCTGCGAATACTCGCCTGCCCGGCCGGTTCAGAAGTTCGTCGGCGAGCGCAGACTCCAGCTCACGTACCCTGGCCTGCATGGCCGCAACCTGGTTCTCGAGTTCGAGAATCCGGCGGATTCCCTCGAGGTTCAACCCCTCCGCGCTCAGACGCGCGATCTCGCGCAGCTGCATGACGTCACGCATCGAGTACCTGCGCGACCGCCCTGCCGTCCGCGTGGGGCTCACCAACCCGAGACGGTCGTACTGCCGAAGCGTCTGCGGATGCATCGCCGCCAGTTCTGCGGCGATCGCGATCGCGAAAATGGGGTCGAACTCGTCCATCAGCCTGCCGCTTTCTCCAGCAGCTCGGTTCGCGGGTTCTCATCCGGCATCGACTTGGCGAACGCCTCGAGGTGCTTCTTCGCGGCGTCGCTCAGGTGGCTCGGAACCGCGACCTGCACGGTCGCGAGCAGATCGCCCGTGCCCTTGGATGTCGTGACGCCTCGACCCTTGACGCGAAGCACCCTGCCGCTCGGCGTGCCAGCCGCGACCCGCAACCGCACGGGCTCGCCTCCGAGGGTGGGGACCTCAACGGTCGCACCGAGAGTCGCCTCGACAAAGGTGACCGGGACATCCACGCGAAGGTTCAGGCCATCGCGCTCGAACACAGGATGCTTGCGGACCTTGACCGTCAAAACCAGGTTTCCTGTCTCCCCGCCATCGGGGCTCGGTTCGCCCTTACCGGTGAGGCGGATCTTCTGGCCGTCGCTGACGCCGGCCGGAATCTTGACCCGGATCGATTTACCACCCTGCGGCTGCAGCGTGATCGTGTCGCCGTTGATCGCCGTGACGAAGTCGAGCGTCGTCGATGCCTCGAGATCGCGGCCGCGCGTTGGCCCGCCATAGCCGCGGTACCCGCCGGTTGTCTGGCCGAAGCCGCCACCACCGAACATCCCGCCGAGCAGGTCCTCGAAGCCGCCCTGCCCAAATCCGGACGGCCCAGCGCCGGACGGCCCAGCACCGGCGCGACGGTTCCCGCCGCCACCACCGAACATCCCGCCGAAGACATCCTCGAAGCCGCCCGGCTGGCCACTGCCACCGGAGGTGAATCGAGCTCCGGAGCCCATCGCGCGCACCTGGTCGTACTCGGTGCGCTGCTCCGGGTCGGAGAGCACAGAGTACGCCTCGCTGATCTCCTTGAACTTGGCCTCGGCCTTCGCATCCCCCGCATTGGAATCCGGGTGATACTGCCGCGCGAGCTTGCGGTACTTCTTCTTGAGATCAGACTCTGAGACGTCCTTCGACACTCCGAGAACGCTGTAGAAGTCCTTATCGAACCAGTCCTGGCTTGCCATAGAAACTCCTAGCTGCCGTCGGGCACGGACACCGCGACCTTGGCCGCACGAAGCAGCCTGTCGCCGAGCGCGTAGCCGGGCTCGATCACGTCTGCGACCGTGTTCACCTCGACATCCGGCGACGGCAACTGCACAAGGGCCTCGTGAAGGTTGGGGTCGAAGACCTCGCCCTTCTCGCCGACCTTGCGCAAGCCGTAGCGGGCGAATGCCGCGTGCAACTTCTGCGCCACGATTTCGAGCGGACTGCCGGCGAGGTCGCCGTGCTCCTCAGCGCGGTAGAGGTCGTCGACCGCCGGAAGGAGCGTACGGATGACCTCGGCGATGACCGCCTCGCGGTTCGCCTGCCTGTCGCGCTCTACCCTCTTGCGGAAGTTCACCAGCTCAGCCTGGGCACGCGCGAGGTCGTTGCGCATGTCGGCCAGGAGCTCGCGCTCGCCCGCCTCGAGGAACGAGATCTCCTCGTCGGTCAGCGTCTCGACATCCGGGCCCTCCGCTTCGACCAGGTCGTCGACCGACGACACGTCTGCCGCGTCGCCGTCCTCCGACCCGGAAGCAGCAGCGGATGCCGCGTCGCTCTTGTCTTTCGGATCCTTGCCGGCACCCGCCGGCTGCTCTGGCTTCTTCTTGTCGACCATGCGCTCTACTTCTTGGGCTTAGGCTCGTCGGTCGGCTCGTCCTCGACGACTTCGGCATCCACGATGTCTTCGTCGTCTGCTGAGGCGCTGTCGCCCTCTGTCGATCCGTCTGGCGCCGGGGCGTCAGCCTCCTGGTTGGCGTAGATCGCCTCGCCGAGCTTCTGCTGCGACGCGTTCAGCTTGTCGAACGCCGTCTTGACGGCGGCCTCGTCATCGCCCTGGAGCGCGGCCTGCAGTGCGTCGACATCGGCCTGGACTTCGGTCTTCACATCCTCCGGCAGCTTCTCGTCGTTTTCCTTGATCAGCTTGTCGATCGAGTACGCGAGCTGCTCAGCGTTGTTGCGAGTCTCGGCAGCGTCACGACGCGCCTTGTCCTCTGCTGCGTGCTCTTCGCCCTCGCGGACCATGCGCTCGATGTCTTCCTTCGCAAGCGACGATCCGCCTGTGATGGTGATCGACTGCTCCTTGCCGGTGCCCTTATCGCGGGCGTGCACCTGGACGATGCCGTTGGCGTCGATGTCGAAGGTGACCTCGACCTGCGGAACGCCCCGGGGAGCCGGTGCGATGCCCTGCAGCTCGAACGTTCCGAGCGGCTTGTTGTCGCGGGTGAACTCGCGCTCGCCCTGGAAGACCTGGATGGCGACAGACGGCTGGTTGTCGTCCGCGGTCGTGAAGGTCTCGCTTCGCTTGGTCGGGATGGCGGTGTTGCGCTCGATGAGCTTCGTCATGATGCCGCCCTTGGTCTCGATACCGAGGCTCAGGGGGGTGACGTCGATGAGCAGGACATCCTTGCGCTCGCCCTTCAGCACGCCGGCCTGGAGTGCGGCGCCGACGGCGACGACCTCGTCAGGGTTGACGCCCTTATTGGGCTCCTTGCCGCCGGTGAGCTTCTTGACCAGGTCCTGCACGGCAGGCATCCGGGTCGAGCCTCCGACGAGAACCACGTGGGAGACGTCTGCGACCTTGACGCCCGCCTCCTTGATGACATCCTCGAACGGCTTGCGCGTGCGCTCGACCAGATCCTTCGTGAGGTCCTCGAACTTCGCGCGGGTGAGGGTCTCATCGAGGTTGGCCGGGCCGTTCTCGGTGAGCGAGAGGTACGGAAGCTGGATGGATGCACTCATCGACGACGAGAGCTCCTTCTTTGCCTGCTCGGCCGCTTCCTTGAGTCGCTGCAGCGCGATCTTGTCTTTGGAGACATCCACACCGGTGGTCTCCTTGAACTTCGTCACCAGGTGGTCGACGATTCGCTGGTCCCAGTCGTCGCCGCCGAGGCGGTTGTCGCCTGCGGTCGAGCGCACCTGGATGGTGGAGAAGTCGTCGTCCTTGCCAACCTCGAGGAGGGAGACGTCGAACGTGCCGCCACCGAGGTCGAAGACCAGGATGAGCTCGTCTTCCTTGCCCTTGTCGAGGCCGTACGCGAGTGCGGCCGCGGTCGGCTCGTTGATGATGCGCAGCACGTTGAGGCCCGCGATCTCACCGGCCTCCTTGGTGGCCTGACGCTCGGCGTCGTTGAAGTAGGCGGGAACCGTGATCACGGCATCCGTCACGGTGTCGCCAAGGTACTGCTCGGCGTCGCGCTTCAGCTTCTGCAGAATGCGGGCCGAGATCTCCTGCGCGGTGTACTTCTTGCCGTCGATCTCGGTCTTCCAGTCGGTGCCCATGTGGCGCTTGACCGATGAGATGGTGCGGTCGACGTTGGTGACGTTCTGGCGCTTGGCGGTCTCACCGACCAGCACCTCGCCGTCTTTGGTGAAGGCCACGACCGACGGGGTCGTGCGGAAACCTTCTGCGTTCGCGATGACGGTGGGCTCGCCACCTTCGA
>DASYEE010000129.1:0-3395 GCA_036499165.1 Galbitalea sp.
GATGACGCTCAAGGAACGCACCACCCCGAAGCTGCTGAATGGATCGCGCCGGGTGCGCATCGCGCGCGGCTCTGGCACCACGGTGACCGATGTCAATCAGCTGGTCGCCCGTTTCGAGCAGGCCGCCAAGATGATGAAGACGGTCGCGAAGGGCGGAGTGCCGCAGGTGCCCGGCATGGGACCGATTCCCGGTGCGAGCTACGGCGGCAAGAAGAAGGCGCAGCCGGCGAAGAAGTCGAAGTCGGGCAATCCGGCCAAGCGCGCGGCCGAGAATGCGGCGATCGCCTCGGGCGGTCAGGCGGCGGGAGCTGCGGCATCCGGATCAGGATTCGGCCTCGGCGGCGCCAAGGGTGGCGGCAAGGCGGGCGCGCCCAGCGAAGAGGAGTTGGCGGCGCTGCAGAAGTTCATGGGGCGATAGTCCGATTTCGCGAGTTTCGCGGCGCGCAGGTGGCTCTCAGGCACTGCTAATCTCAGCTACCCCTGTTCCACGTTCTAAGGTCCTCATGACGCGCAACGCCGGTCGTCGAGCCCCCTCCCGGTCGTTCGCCCGGCGTGTTCTGGTGGCGCTCGCCGTGACCGTTCTCGGGCTGCTTTCGCTGAACGTCGCCGTCGCACCGGCGTTCGCAAGCGGCGACCTGAAGGGAACCCTGGTCGATCAGTTGGGGCAGCCCGTCCTTGGGCTCGACTTCGAGGTCTGGTCGTCATCGACGGGAACCGTAGTCAGCACCGTCAGTTCGGACTCAACGACCGGCGAATTCGATCTGAACCTGCCAGACGGCAGCTACTACTACTGGGTGCACGACGGCGCGATGGATGCCGGTGGCGATACCTACGGGCTCCGATCGGAGAGCTTCTTCATCACCGGAGCGGACACAGTCCTCGGCGACCTCGTCATCCAGAAGTACGTTGACGTCAGCGGCACAATCAGCAACTGGACGGCCGCGATGGGCGACATCCACGTGCAACTCAAAACCAACTCAGGTGGCGGCTGGTTCACGGTTGCTTCCGCGGACTCGACGGGCGCGTCATTCACGGTGCCCACGACCCTCGTCGATGGTGACTACACCCTGTACTTCCAGCTGGATCTCTCGTCGACAGCGCCCTATCTCGACGCCTTCCTCGGCGGGGAGTTCCTTGATCCGGCGGCCGCTGCGACCGTAACCGCCACCGCTGGCACGCCTCTCTCGGGGATCAGCATGACGATGCCTGATGCTGCGTTCATCACCGGCACCGTCACCGATTCCGACACCGGCGTGGGTCTTGACAACATCTACGTCAGCACCGACGAGCGCCCGGACTACGACTTCTACGCCGACACTTACACGGACAGCAATGGCGATTACAGCCTGCGGGTGATTCCGGGCTTGACGTATGCCGTCTATGCCGATGATCCGGCAGCCGACTACATCTCGATGACCTATCAGAACCTCGACGGATGCGGCTGCACGTTCACGCCAGTGACCTCGACCTACGCCGACCCGGCAACCGGCATCGACTTCGCGCTGATTAAGGACGCCAGCGCGGCGTACATCGAGGGCGTGGTACTCGACGATTCGCTGGGTGCATCGCCGGGCCCGGATCCGTTCGAGAACGTGCTCGTCCACCTGTACAAGCCAGTTACCGGCGGATGGTCTCAAGTCGACGTCGTCCAATCCGACAGCAACGGCGAGTTCCAGTTGACGCTCCCCACGCTCGGTTCATACCGCCTTCGGTTCGAATACTCCGGGTCGTGGCTGCCAGTGATCGACGGGTTGGTGGGTCAAGGGTCCGCGTCGGGCCCCGATCCGGCAGCCGCGGGGTGCGTCGTCGACACGGGTTCGCTCGACGCGAGTTCCGTCAACTCGCATGTGGCGTATTACGTGATCGCAGGGCTGAACCAAGCGGGCGGATGCGCCGCCGAACCGACGCCGTCATCGGGTGGTTCCGGTACCAGCTCGGGTGGTCACGGGCGCTCGCACCCTGCGTCGACGATCGACACGACCACCGTGGTGACGCCGACTCCGACGCCAACCCCGACAGCCACCCCCTCTCCATCCCCGTCCGCGAGCGATGACGCGACGCCGTCACCGCAGCCGACCAGCCAGGCGAGCACCTCCGCCGGCCTCGACCTGACCTGGTTGTGGATCGGCATCGGATGCGTGCTGGCCTTGATCATCGGGTTCGTCGTAACCATGTTCATCCGCGGGCGCCGCGCGTAGCCGCTCCCTAGGCTGAACGCATGCCTTCTGATCGTCCCGTCCGTGTCGGCGTGCAGATCGCGCCTCAGCACGCGCTCTACCCGACCATCCGCGACACCGTGCAGCGCCTCGAAGACCTCGGGGTCGACATCGTCTTCAACTGGGACCACTTCTTCCCCCTGTCGGGCGCGCCCGACGGTCTGCACTACGAGTCGTGGACGATGCTCGCCGCGATGGCCGAGCAGACCTCGCGCGTCGAGTTCGGACCGCTGGTGAACTGCAACAGCTACCGCAATCCCGACCTTCAGGCCGACATGGCGCGAACGATCGACCACATCAGCGCGGCCGCTACCGGTACCGGCCGCTTCATCTTCGGCACGGGGTCCGGGTGGTTCGAGCGCGACTACGACGAATACGGCTACGAGTTCGGCACGGTCGGATCGCGGCTCGACGCGCTCGCTGAGGATCTGCCGCGCATCCGGTCCCGCTGGGATCGTCTGAACCCGAAGCCCACCAGGCACATCCCGATCCTGATCGGCGGGGGCGGCGAGAAGAAGACGCTCAAGATCGTCGCCGAGCACGCAGACATCTGGCACAGCTTCTCGAACACCGAGACGCTGCAGCGCAAGCTCGGGGTGTTGCATGACTGGTGCGCCGAAGTCGGGCGTGACCCGGGCGAGATCGAGTTGTCGACGCATGTGAGCACGCACCGCGCAGGGGGAATCGACCGCGAGGTGCTTGAGAAGCAGGTAGAAATGGGCGTCACTCTGTTCGAGGCGTCGACCCTCGGACCCGACTACGAACTCGATCATGTGGTCGAACTGCTGAAGTGGCGGGATTCGCTGGGCTGATGTCCTAAACCCGCTCTCGCCGGTCGGGGGTGGGCCATAGCGTTCAAGAGTGAGCACATCCGCACCGAGCGTCGCCGCCCCAGTTCGCACCACCCCGCTGGTGCTGATCGCCATCGTGGTCACGCTGTTGGCCTGGGCGAGCGCCTTCGTCGTGATCCGCGGGGTCGCGCCGCACGTTCCCGGCGGTGCACTGGCGCTCGGGCGCCTGATCGTCGGCACGGTCGCTCTCGGTGTCACCGCCCTCATCCAGCGCGGCTGGCTGCGACCGACCGGGCGCGAATGGATCCAGGTGATCGTCTACGGCGTCGCCTGGTTCGGCGCGTACAACGTGACCCTCAACCTCGCCGAGCACAGCCTCGACGCCGGC
>DASYEE010000130.1:0-7389 GCA_036499165.1 Galbitalea sp.
CGTGTGGCATGACGTCGCCCTCGCGCCGGACTCGCCGCTCGCCTCCACGACGGGGAGCACTCGACTCCGCGTGGCGTCGGGCCACCACCAGGGCATCCACAAGGTGGGGTCGGGTCTCGCGGTCGTCGCGACCTCCGACGATGGACTGGTGGAAGCCATCGCGAGCGACCGACCCGGCGAATGGATCCTCGGCGTGCAGTGGCATCCCGAGATCGCGGACGGCGATCCGACGGGGGAGCAGGCACCGTTCGCGCTGCTGCGGGAAGCTCTGGAGGGATGACGGAAAGCGACCTGCGTGCTCCTCTAGCGCTGGACGCTGACGCCGCCGTCCTGGTCGACCCAGAGGACCAAAACGCCGACCATGGACAGCGCCGCCGCGACCCGGTTGACTTCACGCCGGTGGGCTGCGTTGTCGGGCAAAGCGATCGCCGCGATCGAGGCACCCTCTGACACCACCCGCAGAGACCGAAGCACTGCGACGCCGACATGAGTCGAGGCTTGGCCCTGATTGAACGCTTGCCCGAACTTTGATGTGTGAGTCTTCGAGCTCCCTTCGCCCTTCGCCTCGACGACCAGGCGTTCGCCGCCACGCGTCGCCACGATGTCGTCGCCGTGCTGCGTGGCGAGGGCCGTGCTCTCGATCTGCCAGCCGTCCGCCCGGAGATGAGCCGCAACTGCGTTCACGACGTCGTCTTCGTAGAGCACGCTCGGTGCCCTACCGACGCTGGATGGTGAAGACGATGCAGAACACCAGGCAGATGACGAAGACGATTGCTCCGCCAAGAATGAGAGCGACCGTCAGTGGAGTTGAACCAGCGAAGATCGTGACAACGATTCCGATCGCAGCGAGGAGCACCCCGAGCATGCCGAACCCGGCTGCGCGATTTGCCAGCTTTCTCGGCGTGGGCGGAACTACGTATTGCGCAGTCTGAGCGGGCTGGGAATAGTCTGGTTGCGCAACCATCGGCGCTGGCATGCCGGGGGCCGTCGGGGTTGGAACCGGCTTGGTGTGGTCGGTCCAGACAGCACCGTCCCAGAAACGGAGTTGACCGGGCGTGGACGGGTCCAGGTACCAGTCAGGGCTAGGCGCCCCTTGAGGTGTGCCGTTAGTCATAGGTGAACCGTATCGCCGTGAAGACGCGACATCGGCGCAAAACGGGGAGCTAGCTGGAGCGCGGTCGCGCATTTCGGACGCCGGGATGTCACTTGCGGCCGCCTGCTGGATCTCGTGGAATTCGCTGCCATCGCGATAGCGACAGTAGAGACGTCGCCGGGACTAGGGGACGATGTACGCCGCTCTTACGATCTGAGTTATCCGTGATCGGCTGGCTCTGCGAAGTCGACCAAGTCTTGTCCAGGTATTGCCCGATGACCCCGACTGGCCAACAAACGTAAGGGAGGGGATGACGGGAATCGAACCCGCGTAATCAGTTTGGAAAACTGCTCCAAGCCGACCGACATCCCTGCAAAACCCCGGAATCACGGGCGGAACATGTTCCCGCCTCACTGACTTCCAGCAATCAGGCTAGTGATTCTGCACGCGATTCTGCACGCATTCGCCCCACGAGCGTCGATACGCTGCCTCACGTGTCCCAGGAGAACGGATCGCAGGCTGGAACTTTCACCCGTGCCCGACGCCTTGTGTTCCTAGTCAGCTCTCTGGTGCTCGGGGTCCTCGTCATCATCGCGGGAAACGTGTTTACGCTCGTCTCTCTGGTCCAGGCCTCGGGCGCGGCGCCGCTGTGGACCTACTGGGCCGGAGTCGCCGCCAACCTCGGTACCACCGTCTTCTTGGCGGCAGTCCTCGTCTGGTTCGAGCGCCAGCTGACGACCCGAGTCGATCGGGTTGAGCGGCAGACGACAGCCATCCGCAGCGAGAACGCAGAACTCCGAGCCGAGACAGAGCGCCTGGCTCAAACGATCGACACCCGTCTAACTGAACTCGATGAGCAGGCCGCTCGGCGGTCGGCGGCGATCTTGGAACGGCAGGCCGAAGCCGTAGACGCGCTGGGAGAGGACGGGTCCCGGCACGCCGTCCTGAACGCGATGCGGGTCGCTCAGGGGCTCGGGGCTATTCGTGGACTCGGCAATCCACCAACGACCTACGAACTGGCTGTTCCAGGCGGTCAACTTCCGCAGGCGCCGCCGATCAGGATCGGATACCGGGTGGCTCGCGATACGGACTTCGAGAGCACGCCGGAGTCCCTCTATCTCCGATATGGCGACGGAGACCTCGGGACCACAGTGGTCGACTGGTCGAGCGACGCCACCGTCATCGACGTTCTGGAAGAACTGCGGCAGAGCATGATCCGCGACCACGACGCTGGTCGACTTGCAGCAACTCTCCGGCCGGAAGCCATTGTTCAAAACCTCCACGAGACCCTGGCGCTCGCAGTCCGACGGAGGCAAGGAGGGACGACCTGGATAACCGGCTCGCCGGTCTTCGAGCTAGTCGCGCCGGGGTGGGTCATCACTCAAGCCGGGGTCGAGTCCGAGGAACATCGCCGAGTCGTGATCGAGGCGTCCGCCTATGAGCATTTTGAACCGGACCTGCCATGGGGGGCTGGTTTCATCTCGGAGCACATGCCCGCGATGCCGACATGGGTTGACCCCGATGACTGGGCGCGTGGCCGGACTCGGGGCGCGATCTACTTCGAAGAGGTCGACCCCACCACGCAGTTCTGAGTTCACACGGCGGCGAGGGCAAGCTGCCGAAACGCTAGGGGGTTGGGGCTGAGGGCAAGGCCGCGACGTATGCCGCCCCGGCTTTGCGCCCGGTCAGGGAGGCGGGCGGCCGCATTGCTGCTCTGTCGCTCTGTGTCCACACGATGGCCTGCCGCGCTCGCGTCCACGGGAGGAGGGGGCGATCCCAAGTGAAGTAGATCAGGATGCCGAGCGGCTTGTTCACCTGCATGCGCAGCGAGTTCGGTTGATCGAAGATACCCGCGGTGACCACGCTCGAATCTTGGAACAGGAACCACTGGATGTCGCCGGGCGCGAGGACTGGGCGCCGCCAAATCGAGTCATCGCCTTCGATGGTGAGGCCGGTAAAGCTGAGACCTCGATACCCGACATTCAAGTTCCGTGCAGCCCGCGAACCCTTTCGATACCCGAGCGCAAGCACTAGCGAATCCGAACTATATGACGCTACGTCGAAGAGGATGCGAGGCCTGGTCAGGTAGGCCGACACCAAGCTCACCGCCACCACCAGGAATCCGACGACCCCGAGCACGTCGGCGATCCTCGCGAGTACCAGCCAGCCGGTGTCGTCGGACATGCCCGAAGGCTAGCCGGTCCGAATCTTGTATGTGGCGATCAGAATCTTGTTTGCCCGAGGCCACTAACACCCGGCCGGTAGACTGGGCTCGCTCTCCGAGAGCAATCGGGCCCGGCGGCCTTGCCCGCTACCGGGGCCTTCTCTTTGCCACCTGTAGTTAGTTGAGCGGCTCGTCGTTCTTGACCCAATCCGGCTGCAGTTCCGGTTCCCTCGTCGTGTCGACCCATCGAGGGTCACCATCGCCGGGCCAAGTCGTCGGCGGCTCGCCGCCTGCGTATTGCCACTCGCTCCGCGGTCCTGACCCGCCCATGCCGAGAACCCAGCCGCTCGGGAGCACGCGCCAGCCGCGCCACTTCTGGCCGTCGGCCGTCGTTTCGACCACCAAGCCGTGGTTCTCAGGCAGTCCGTACTTCGGAGCGTCGACCATCGTGTCCGTGAGGTCGTTCCAGTACCGGTTGCCGTTGCCCTCGTAGCGGCCCATCTGAGTAACGCTGATCCATTCCAACCGGCTCTTGGTCACCTGGAACTCACGCCGGTCCAGTTGGGCGCCGTCGGCGTCCGTGCCGGTCCTGCCACTGTTCTCCTTCAGCGCTTCGACGCGATCGTGCTCGGCGGCGTCCCGCCGCTTCAGGTCCTGGCGGTAGTCGCGCATCAGGCCTCGGGCCTCTCGGTACCCGCTGGCGTTCGCCAATGCGTTGTAGCGGCCATCGAAGCGTGCGGCGAGGCTCACCCGGAGCCGGACACCGAAGATCACGGCGAGCGCAATCCCGAAGGGCAACTGGCGCCTCTTGGCGCGGAGCCATGCGAGACGGACGATCAACGACTCCGCGACCATGAGGAAGGCCACGCCGTAGAAGAAGGGGAACAGCAGTGCGGGAAGCCAGATCGAGAGCGCGAACTCCAAGAGGACTCCCTCGCCATCGAGGTTGGGCCAATCCCTCAGGAGTGAGACGGTCGTCCAGATGATCGAGCCGACAAGCACCAGCAGCAGCAGGAAGCCGAAGATGGCCTGCAGTGGCCGCCACTCCTTCTTCGTGCCAGCGACCGCGAAGCAGAGCGCCACGACCGTGATGAACGGCTGCAGCAGGAGTTCGGCCCAGAGCGGGAACGTTTCCAGGTTCAGATAGAACGCGAGCAGCGTCGTGATGCCGATCGCCTCGCGGACAAGGTCGCGCACAATGGCCCCGCCGGACTTGGCGTTGTTGAGGCGGAACAGTATTGGGATCGCGAGCACCAGGGTGATGATGACCGCATCCTTCAGGAGGTCCCAGGACCGCACGTGCAGAAGCCAGCCGATCGTGAGGCACCCGGCGATCCAGACGAACATAGCGATGAAGAGCCCGGCGACCTTGGCGACCCAGAACGCGCGAAGAACTGCGAGCGCCATCGGACCGTAGCGGCGCCGCCATTTGGGCACGACCACGAGGACGACCGCGGTCGCGCCGATCAGGATCAGCGTGGCCCACTCGCGACTGTTGAGCATCAGCCCCCCTCGGCGCGGACGCTATCAGTGACCATCGTCACTGTGTGCATGAGCGGCGGTCGCCGCTACGCTCGCGCCCATGCAGATCGTCGTCCTCGTTCCAGAAGCAGACCCGTACTCGTGGACCGAAATCGTCATCGCTGCAGCTGCGGCGCTCACTTTCCTAGTGGCCGTCGCTGCCGCGATCGTTGCGCTCGTGCAGGTGGTCGAGGCGCGGAAGACCCGGGACGAGCAGACCCGGCCCTATGTCGTCGCCTACCTGGTGAAGGATCGTTTCATCCTCGACCTCGTGATCAAGAACTTCGGGACCACTCCGGCGCGCAACGTGAGGGTGACGTCGAATAAGGAGATGCATCGAGTCACTCCTCAGAACGCCATGGTCGACAAAATCGAGTTGTTCGACTCGATGCCCGTCCTAGTGCCGGGTCAGGAGTGGAAGACTTTCTTCGACTCGGGGCGCGACCTAGCGCAGGCGAAGGCCGCCGGGAATCCGCATGACGTTTATACGCTCACGATCACGTGCGACGACTGGCGCGGTCGGCCCGTCGAGCCGGAGACATTCGCTCTCGACTGGCGCCAGTTCGAGTCGATTCTCTACAGCACTCCGAAGACGATCGAGGATGTCGCCAAGGGCGTCGAGGATATTGCAAAAGAACTCCACGACCTGAAGGAGACCAGCAGCGTCGGGCGCGGCGGTCTCTCCGTCGTCGTGCGCGATGGCGAACAGATCGACCGCGACACCGCTGAGTTCATCGACTTGAATCGGTCCGGCGTGGACCTGCCTGACGCGCGCGAAAGAGTGCGGCAGGTACGGCTCTCACGGCGTCCTGGTCTTCCACCCTCGGAAGACGCCGCTAAGGAGGAGTGAGCTTAGCCCTTCCCGGCCCGCCGTTCGAGGGTCGCGTCGATGGCGTCGGCCACCTCGTCCTGTCGAGCGGAGGAGGAGTGTTGGTACTGAATCGCAGCGGCGAGGGTCGTATGCCAGAGCCGGGTCATGATGTCGCGGATGCTCGCGCCCGCGTGAGCCGCCTCGGTGCCGCCGATGTGTCGGAGGTCGTGAAGGTGGAAGCCCTCGACCCCTGCGGCCGCACACGCCTTGATCCATGCCCGCCGGAGCGCCGCGGGGTGCAGCCGGTCGCCGTCGGCGCCGCGGAACAGCGGAGCGCTCGGCAAGGCAGGGGAGCGGAGGACTTCCTCGACCGCTAGGCGGCCGTCGAGCAGCAGTCGAACGGTGCGCGACTTGCCCGTCTTGGTGCTGCGCCCGTCGTGCTGCTTGGTGATGTGCACTCGGCCGTCGTCGTAGTCGCCGACGTTCAGGCCGACGACCTCGCCGAGCCGGGCCGACGAGGCGAGGAGGACTCGGAGGATGGGGCGCCACTGCTCGTCTATGACGGCGAGCACCTGCTCGAACTCATCTCGCGAGTGGTCGGGCCTGCGCTCGGCGACGGAAGCAAACGCACCCTCGATCGTGCACGGCGACGACCTGATCCGATTCCGCTTCACGGCCTCGGCTATGATCCGGCGCATCGCCCCGTAGGCGTTCCGGCGATTGACCGGCCGGTCTGCCAGGTCCCGCCACCAGCGGTCGACGTCGCGCGCCTCGATCGCGTCGAGGGGCATCGGGCCGAACCTCGCGAGCGACTGGCGGATGTGCGTGAAGTAATTCCGGCGAGTGCTCGACTTCAGCCGATTCGTCATCGCCGCGTAGCTGGTGGCGAACTCCTCGAAGGTCTCCATCCGGCCGCGGATCGCCGGCTCTTTGTCCTCGCTCCAGAGCCCAGCGTCGACCCGAGCCGAGGCCGCCCGGAGTGCGCGCGCCGCTGATGTGCGATCGGGGAACGACCCAATCGACTGGCGCCCGGTCGGCGTCATGACCTGGACTCGGAAGCGCCCCGACCTGTTGTCCTTGCTGATCGAGCCGCCCTGGACTCTCGTGCGTGCCATCCCGTGTTCTCCTCGACGGTGGTACGTCGATGGCCAGACAGCGCCGGGATTCTGCACGCGATTCTGCACGCACGATCCGGCGGACCATCGGGACGCCCGTGGAGAGGGTCGAAGTCGCCCGGGATTACGGGGCAGCTTCTGGAGGGGATGACGGGAATCGAACCCGCGTAATCAGTTTGGAAGACTGAGGCTCTACCATTGAGCTACATCCCCGTGGCCTCGCGGCCGACCTCTACAGTACCGGGTCGCGCCAGAGTGAATACTGCATCGGCGCTCCGCGCGGTGTCGCGAATCGACCGGTCACCTCAAAGCCGAACCGGGCATAGAACTCCAGGTTCTCGTCCGTCGTCTCGAGGTAGGCCGGCATCCGGTCGGCATCGACGCGGGCCAAGCCACGTCGCACGAGCGCGCTGCCGAATCCACCCCGCTGCGTATCGGCGGCGATCCCGAGCAGCTGCAGGTACCAGTGCGGCTCGCGCGGACGAGCTCGGGATGCTGCGCCCTCCAGTGCGCTCATCCTCCCCATGTCCCTGCCGAGAGCCCGCCCGGCCGCCAGCGCGAAGGGCACATCCCGCCACGCCGGAGTCGCGCCCCCACCCCTGCACCGCCACACCGCCGCACCGACGATCTTCCCCGTTCCATCCTCGGCGACCAGCGTCGACCCCGACGGCACGGCCTCCCACCG
>DASYEE010000131.1:0-5505 GCA_036499165.1 Galbitalea sp.
GGCGCAGGCAAGGATGTCGTCGCCGCGCTGGCCGCGCTCGCCCCCGCCCAGCTGGTCTACGTCGCCTGCGATCCTGTCGCGCTCGCGCGAGACGTCGGATACTTCGCCGAGCGCGGCTACCGGCTGGACGGCCTCCGCGCGTTCGACCTGTTCCCGAACACGCACCACGTCGAGGCGGTCGCGAGGCTGGTGCGCGAGTAGCGCGACCAGCTACCAGCTACCAGCTCCCGCCTCCGCCGCCCCCGCCGCCTCCGCCACTGAAGCCGCCGCCCCCACCGAAGCCGCCGCCGAAGCTGCTGAACCCCGAGCCGCCCGTCGACGACACTGTCGCGGGAGACGAACTCATGGCCGTCGTGGCGACATCCGTGAAGTTCGACACTGCTGCCCCGATTGAACTGATCGCGGCGATGGCGCCGAGGTTCGACGCACCGATGTAACTGCCGACATACCAGTCGGGCGTTGTCGTGTACGTTCCCTCCTCCGCGAGTTTCTCGAACACTTTCGCCCAGCGCTTCGTCTGGCCGAAGGCGATTGCCCACGGCAGATACCGGCTGAACACGTCGATGTTCTCCTCGAACTTGATCTGGTTGACCTCAGCCGTCGCGATGTAGACGTGGAAACCCGCAAGCTGGAGGTAGATCGCGTGGCCGAGAGCGCTTCGCCTGATCGCCCGGCTGCCCTCTGCCAGGGCGAGAATCGAACCGATGAATGCCCCGATCGGAATGAAAACCCACGCCTTCTCGACGAACACCATGCCGAAGAACACCAGCACGGATGCGGCGATCGCGAGCGCGATAAACGGGTGCGTTCGACTGACCTTGTCCCTGAAGAACTTGCCGCTGTCGACGAAGGATTCGAGCGCGGACTTCACCGAGGCGAAGTTGGCCGAGAACGTGTTGTTGAGTTCCGTCAGCGTCACCGACGCGCGGCCGCCAGCGAAGATCTTGTCAAGAAGGAGCTGCTCGTGGGCGAGGAGCGCGGGCTCGGTCGCCTTCACGAGCTCGGGCGTCGCCACGAGGGTGTAGTCCTTCGACGTTCGCTTGCCGCCGGTCGCACCGCCGCTCTCCTCGATGCGCAGGTGGTGGCGAACCGCGAGATCCACCAGGGTTGCCGTGATGTCGACGTTCTTGCGCTGCTTGTACAACAGCAGGTTGGCGGCACCGACCGGGAATCCGGCTGGCGGCTGGTACTGCGCGACGATCGTCTCGTGGAGCGGCGCGACGCCGACGGGCGCGTTCGCCTGGTCTGAGGGGATCGTGCCTGGCGTCTCGCCCGTGAACTCAGCGTCGCGCCTGCGCGCAACGATGAGAAGCAGGTAGCCGACCGGGATGAGCACGAGGAGCAGGAGACCACCACCCCAGTTCCAGGGTGTCCAGAACGGGTCCGGCCCGTCGTTCGAGCCGCTCACGACCAGCGGAGCATCCGCCGGGAGGTGCGTCTCGATGATCGGGTCGGTCTGGGCGAAGGTGCCGGCCGGCCAGCCTGCATCGATCGTGAGCCCCTGGCCCGTCGTGATGTTCGACGTTCTGAAGAAGGCGCTCGACGCGCCGATGGCGCCCTCGGTCGGGCACGGTTCGGTCGAGGTGGGAGGGCCCTGGTAGCAGGCGACGCGCGACACCGCTGTCGGGCTGCTGAGGGTGACGGCGACCTTATTCATGGTGACGGGCCAGTCGTACCCGGTGACGTTCCAGTAGAACTCGTCGAGAGTCGTGCCGTCATCCTGCTTCGAGGCGTTCAGCGCACCACGGATGTCGTAGCTGATCACATAGGTCTGCTTGCCGTTCAGCGTCGCATTCTCGTTGCCGACCTTGATCTCGACGCTGGCCTGCTTTGCCGTCGAAAACAGCGCGGATGCCCCCGTGGGGCTCGACACGTGGATGTTCGTGTATTCGTAGACGCGGTCCTTGCCCTCCGGCGCGGGAAACCGGGAGTACAGGTAGCGGAAGATGCCGTGTTTGGCGGGCTCGTCGGCGAAGTCGTAGTGCACGGTCTCGACCGCGTGAACGAGGCCGCTCTGTTCGATCGTGTAGTGAACGTCGAATGAATCGATGTGTTCGGTGTCTCCCGGGCTCGATGACCCGAGCGAAGTGCAGCCCGCGAGCGCCAGAATGGCACCGATGGCGACGACAATCCCCAGTGCAACTCGTGAGCGCATGTCGAGACTCTATCGGGCGCTTCGGCTCGCGGGGCGGTACTTCCCGTTAGCATGGTTGCGGCGGCGGGAGGCCGTAACCACCCTCCCGTAAACCTTCTGCTTGACGTAAGACGGGAACGATCATGGTCCAGGCAACTTTGCACGAAGCGGAAACGGATGTGCGCCCTGGCGCCGTGCGCGTCGCAGTGGTCGATGACCACGAATCGGTCAGGCTCGGCCTGAAGGCTGCGTTCCTCGACGAGGGCTACGATTTCGTGCTCGCGGCGGCCACCGTCAACGAGCTGATCGACGGTCTCGCTGGCCGCGAGGTCGACGTTGTGGTGCTCGACCTGTCGCTCGGTGACGGGTCGACTGTGACCGACAACGTCAAGCGAGTGCAGGGCATCGGAGCCGCTGTCCTCGTGCACTCGATCGCCGACCGGGTAGCCAGCGTGCGTGAGGCGCTCGCGGCAGGTGCCGCCGGCGTCATCCCGAAGTCGTCTGCGACGAAGACCGTCCTCCAGGCCGCCGCAACGGTGGCGCGCGGCGAGGTGCTGAACAACCTCGAGTGGGCGACGGCCATCGACGCGGACCGCGACTTCTCGAAGGCCCAGCTCGGGCGTCGAGAGCGCGAGATCCTGCACCTTTACGCATCCGGGCTCCCGTTGAAGCTTGCGGCCGAGCAGCTCGGCATCGGTTATTCGACCGCGCGCGAGTACCTTGACCGCATTCGCGTGAAATACGTCGAGGTCGGGCGACCGGCCCCGACGAAGGTCGACCTCCTGCGACGCGCGGTCGAAGACGGAATCCTGCCAGGCCTCGACCCGGATGGCGGGGATGCTGTCTAACACAGTGCCGAGAAGCGGCCCCCAGCTGAAGCAGCCGCGAAATCCGATCAGCCTGAAGCAGGTTGAGACGATCATTTCGCGTTCGGTCGCGGCAGTGGGTTTCGTGTTCGGTGCGCAGACCGTGCCATCGCTGCTCGGTCAGATCAGCAAGGCCAACCCGGTGTGGGCGGGCTTCGTCGTCATCACCCTGTTCGGCAGCATCATCGTCGCGCTCGTCCTGTCGTTCGCGAGGCGTTATGTTCGCACGGCGCACGCGAGCGTCGCCATCCTCTACGTGATCGCGTTGGTCAGCTGGCCGTTCGCCATCACGCATCCGCAGGTCGAGGTCGACAACTACTGGCTGTATTTCCTGCTGACGGTTGGCACATCGACGGCAGGCATCGCATTCTCGACGCGCATCGCGACGATCTACCTGTTCGTCGTACCGATCGTCTACGGCATCATCCGGATGACACCTCCTGGCGGCAGTGAAAGCCCGCAGCACGCCGCCCTCGACTCCGTCTACGCGATCATCCTCGGCGGAGCCGTGAACATCGTCATCACAATGCTCCGGCACGCGGCGCAAAACGTCGATACAGCGCAGAGCACTGCGCTCGAGCGCTACGGTCACGCGGTGCGCCAGCACGCGACAGAGGTCGAGCGCGTCCAGGTCGACTCGATCGTGCACGACAGCGTGCTCACCACCCTCATCTCGGCGGCTCGCGCGTACACTCCGGAGGCCATGGAGCTCGCAGCCGTCATGGCAGGCAACGCGATCGGGCACCTGCACGACGCGGCGCTCGTTCAGCCCGATGACGGCACGACGGTGCGGCTGAGAGCCGTGGCGAAGCGCATCTCCGACGCGGCGGGCGGGATGTCGCCGCCCTTCCAGGTGCGCGGCGCGGAGGTTGGCTCGCGCTCGATTCCAGTGAGCGTTGGTGAGGCGGTCTACTCGGCCGCGGTCCAGGCGATGGTCAACAGCATCCAGCACGGCGGAGAGTCGCCGAACATCGAGCGCTGGGTCTTGATGAAGAGCGCTCGGCCAGGCGGCATCCTCGTCGAGGTCGGCGACACCGGTCGCGGCTTCTCATTGAGTTCGATTCCCACCGAACGTCTCGGCGTTCGCGTCTCGATCATCGAGCGCGTGACGAACGCGGGCGGCTCGGTCGAGATCGTCTCTGCCCCAGACCAGGGAGCGCTCGTGAGTGTGCGCTGGCCGGCGACGACGCCGGGGAAGAGCGCCCCCGTGTTCAGCGAGGGTGAGGTGTCGCTGTGAACATCGGAATTCCCCGCTACCTGATCGTCGGTGTTGCCGCGTTGTTCTCGGCTTACCACCTCGTGCTTGCCGTCTATTCGATGACCCAGCACATCCTTAAGCCGGATCTTGCGACCTTCACAGCGATGGGCTTGTACGCTGCGGCATCCATCATCAGCCTCCTGCCGTGGGGGCCGACGAGGATGCCGATCTGGCTGGCGGCGTTCAACCTCGCCGTCGTGATCGTGATTCCCCTGCTCGTCACAAGCGAGCTGGACCCCGCGAAGTCGAACGGTTACGGAACCTGGTACGTGGCCGCCGTCGGCACGCTCATGACGATCACCTCGACGCGGCGTCGGCACACCTTCGCCTGGATCGGCTCCGGCTTCCTCGTCGTCCAGACGATCTACTGGGCTGGCCCTGGCGCTCTCGGTGGCATCGGTGTCATCGGAAGCGTCGTGTGGGTCGCGGTCGCGCACGTGCTGAGCGCCGGAATGGCGAAGGCGACGCGGGATGCCCAGCGGTTCGCGCTGGCAGAACGCGAGGCGACCGACTGGCAGGCAGCCCAGGAGGCACACGTCTTCGAGCGCCAGTTCCGCCTCGGCCAGACGAGCACGATGGCGATCGACATGCTCCGCACGATCGAGGAGACCAACGGCAACCTGTCCGAGGAGCAGCGCCTCGAGTGCCTGCACCTCGAGGGCGCCATCCGCGACGAAATTCGCGGGCGCAAGCTCCTGAACGACGCAGTGCGGGCCGAGGTCATGGCCGCACGGCGACGAGGCGCGACAGTGACCCTGCTCGACGAGGGCGGCATCGACGACCTCTCTGACGACGAACTCGAGCGCGTTCTCAACCGCCTGGCTGAGGCGCTAGCATCCACGGACGCAGACAAGGTCATCGCGCGCACCGTGCCAGAGGGTTCGGATGTCGCTGTGACGGTCGTCGGCCTCCGCACAGTCGGCGACGGCAGCGCCAGCGCGCTCGGGCAGGAAGCCCTTGAAGACGACGAGGTCAGCCTCTGGCTGGAGATCCCTCGCGCCCTCGCGCCGGTCCCCGCGGCCTAGCTGTACCGGGCCCTGCCCGCAGCATGGTTTCTCCCGCGATGAGGTAGCGGCAGGCAGAAACAGGCGGCCGCGCGGCCGATCAGGACGGTGCTCGTTAAGCGCAATAGGGCCGGAGAGATTCTCCGGCCCTATGCAAGACCCGGGTCAAGGCGACAACCCGAATATCGCCCTGACCCGCCCCCAAGCAATTGGCCCGCTTACCCTAGTCGGCCAATTGTCTGG
>DASYEE010000132.1:0-67275 GCA_036499165.1 Galbitalea sp.
CGGTTCCCGTCGCGAGCATCCCACCCACGCTCAGCTGGTGGGGAAGCGCGGTCAGCACTGCGGCATAGCTCAGCAGATGGATGACGTACCAAAACTCATATTTGAACCTTCGACGCACGGCAACAAGCGAGGTGACGACAACAGCGAGGAGGAGGCCGAGGCCGATAAACGCCAAGGGCATATCCGGCGTGTTCCAGAGCGCGATGGTCTCGGCGACGGGATTCAGCCCCGCGGTGATGCCGTACCCGAAGATCAACAGGATGGCGTGCGCCAGGATCAGGTAGACCGCTGGCTTTCCCAACGACCGATGGGTGGCCATCGCACGGTCATGCCCGAAGACCCGGTCGATCAGGGGGATACGCGCGGCGAGAACCAGCATGATGAGGATCAGGTCGGTGCCGATGAGGCCGACCACGATGCCAACACTCGTGACGACACCGCCCACCGTCGTGAGGCTTCCAGCGCCACCGTAAGCCAGGTAGAGCGACACAGCTGCGGCGGCTGACGTGACAGCAAGCACCGTCAGCAGGTCCGCTGCGCGCATCCTGCGGCGAAATTGCTCGCGTCGCGACGCTGGCGCGGTGGGGGTGAGCGCCCACTGCTGTGGTCGTGTGGTGGTAGTCATATCACCCCCTCCCGGCTCGATGTGAAGCGTTTCCACGTCTTACATTCACGGGTTGGGCTATATGAACGCCGAAAAAACCGGTCGATTCGCGTGTGCGTCCTTACATCTTCGGTATCCGCACGGTGGCGGATGCGCCAATCGGGCCATTGCTGATCGCGGCGGTTCCGCCGGCGGATTCGGCGATCGCCCGCACGAGGGCGAGCCCCAGCCCGCTGCCGCCCTGGCTGGCGGTGCGGGACTCGTCCGGTCGGCTGAAACGGTCGAATGCTTTCGGCAGGAACCCCTCTGGCACTCCTGGGCCATCATCCCGCACCGCTAACTCCAGATCGCTGCCGACATTTCGCAGTGACAACTCCACCGAGCCGGCGACGCCGACCGCGTTGACGGCGTTCGACAGGAGATTGTCGAGAATGCGCGCAAACGCATCCGGCTCGATCGGGTAAGTCGCGCGGTCATCCAGATCGTCCGCCGCGAACGCGACGTCGACCTGTTTCGCCAAGGCCAGCATCCGCGCCCTATCGACTGACCCCATGGTTTCGTCGATGAGCTCGCTCGTAGTTGACTGACCGGCGGCGACATCTTCGCCCTCGAGCCGTGACAGTTCGAGCAACCCATTGGCGAGCGCGGTCAACCGAGCGACTGAGTTCTCCGCGCCGATGATCTCGTTCGCAAGCGCGTCTGCATTCCCGAAGTCGTCGTGCGCGAGCTCGAGTTGCGTGCGGAGGGCCGCGAGCGGGGTGCGGAGTTCATGGGCCGCATCGGACACCATCCGTCGCTCTCGAAGCGTTCCATCGTGAACGCGATCCAGAAAGTCATTGAGAGTCGCAGCCAGGCCAGCGAGCTCGTCACCGGCCGATCCCACCGGAAGCCGTTCGTTCTCGCCCGTGCCGCTGAGGGACTGTGCTCGCCGCCTCATCGCCGTCACCGGGCGCAGCGCGACTGAGGTGAGCAGCCAGGACGCCGCGGAAAACGCGATCAGGGCGAGGAGTCCGCCGACGATGAGAGCGGCGTCGAGCTTCGCGAGCACGAGACGTGAGGATGCGGTGCTTCGCGCCGCCCACAACGCCCAGGTGCCGCTCCGCGTCGAAACCGTTCGCGCAACGACCACGTACGGCGATCCGTCTTCGGCGGCGGAGAACGTCTCGTGCGAGGGTGGCTTCGATTCGACTGCTCGCCTGACCTCGTCAGGAAGTGTGCTGACCGCAACTCGGCCGTGCGGATCACGAATGAGAACCAGGATGCCCGCGCCCGGCGCATCGACGTGCGCACCGCCGTTCTCGGCGAGGTCCTTCTGGAAGGATGCGAGGTCCGTGGTCGCCAACGTGAGATCGGACGAGTGCAGCGTGGACTCCGCGTTGATCCGTATGCCGAAGATTGCGATGACGATCACGACGAGTGCGACGGCGGCACTGCCGAGGGTGATCCGTGTCCGGATCGACAACGACCGGTTCATGCGCCTTCATCCGATACGCGCAGTGCGTAACCCGCGCCGCGTACAGTCTCGATCTCGATCCCGGTGTCGATCGGCTGGAGCTTCTTGCGCAGATATCTCACGTACTGGTCGACGATCGTGGGATCGATGTGCCGCGTCGTGCCCCAGACCTCCTGGAGAATTTCCGGCCGGGTCGCGATCTCACCGCCGCGCGTCGCCAGCATCCGGAGCAGGGAAAACTCCTTGGCACTCAGGGGGATGATCTTGCCGTCCATAGTCGCGCGAACGGCCTGGATGTCGAGCTGCACCGAGCCGACAGCCATAACCGACTTCGGCACGGCAGCATCACGGCGCACAAGAGCGCGGATTCGCGCGCTGAGCTCGGCAAATGCGAACGGCTTTGTGAGGTAATCGTCGGCCCCCGAATCGAGGCCGTGCACGCGATCGTCGATCGAGTCGCGCGCGGTGAGCATCAGCACGGGCAAGAGGTTTCCTTGGTTGCGCAGGTGCCTGCAGATCTCGTATCCACTCATCTCCGGCAGCATCACGTCGATCGCTGCCGCAGAGAATGAGGTGTTCGCCACGGCGATCAGCGCGTCCATACCGTTGTCGACGCGAGTCACCTCGTATCCCTCGTCGGTCAGGCCCTTCTCGAGGAGTGCCGCCATTGTGGGGTCATCTTCAACGACCAGCACCTTGACCATCGGCCGCCCCTCCCGTTGTCTTCGCCCCAGTATCCGCTGCTCGCTAAGCCAACCACCTCGGCGACTCGTGCGTCATAGGATGTGAAAACTGACATCTTGCGGCCCAGTGTGCGCCGACTTCGACTTTCGAACGACACTGTGGCGACAGCGAGGTATCGCTCGGGCGCTGGGTACGATGCCGGGTCCGTGGCTAACCGAGGACGGATTGCGGCTCACCGAGCTATTCGAGCCAACACTCCGGCACGTCGCAATTCGTCCTCGGTTAGGGACCGAGCGACCTAGGCGGAGCGACGGGCAGCACCAGCAGCGCCGACGCTCACGCTCACCAGCTCGTACTCGCGCACCGGCAGCGCGACCGTCGCCTCGCAGGTCGTGAGCAGCGGCGCCGACATGGATGCGGCGAGCCGCACAACGACATCCTGGTCGCCGTGAGCGAGAGTCACCCGCCATCCCCCGGGCTCGCTCATGGTCGAGCGATGCGAGAAGGCGCTGATCGAGTCATCCGGGATCTGCGTTCGCGCGACCGCCTCTGCCACCTGCACCAGGTTCGGCGACGAGCTGCGACCCCGGAAGGTGCGCGGGTCGAGTCGGCCCTCGCGATAGCGCTCGACCAACCCGGGGGCGTCCTCGACGGAGGCGCGGCCGTAGTACAGGCCGGCCGGAAACAGGATGAGCGTTGCTGCGAAACGATCGCCGCCGAGATGTGAGCACTCCCACGTCTCGTCTGGGAACGCGCTTGCCATCGCCGTCGCAACGGGTCGCCCTCGTACCGCGCAGCACTGGTCGTGGCGGGCGTGAGTGCAGACGCAGATGACGGGCTCATCGGATGCCACGCCCGTACTGCCGTCGAGAGGCACGTCGAGCAGGTGGGCCGGGTCATTCACCGATCCCCAGCGCGTCGACTCGAGTCCCGGTCGCGTGTCGACGATCGCCCAGCGCCAGGACGACTGCGCGCGGCGCGCATCGGCGCGACGATTGACCCGCCGGATGGCGAGCGGACGCATCCCGCCACCCTCGATCCGGTGCACCAGGTCGTGCGCCAGCTGCGGATCGAGCCTCGAATTCAGGAAGGCGTGCTGCCCCCACGAGCCGTCGATCTCGACCAGGAACCAGCGCTCACCGAACCCGCCAGTGCCCGCCAGCGGGTCATTCCGCTCGAGCGAGCGGTCGCTGCACGGCGCCCATCCACCCCGCGGCGGGATGCCCGTTGAGGGCAGGGCGAGCGCGTTCACCGAACGGTGAGGATGGCTTCGCGCACCAGGCGACGGGCGACGACAACCGCGGATGCGGCATCCAGCTCTGGCAGGTCGCCAACACGGAATGGGTCACCCGAGGCGAGCGCCTCCACAGCAGCGGCAGCCTCAATCGGAAGGCTGACCGAGCGAGCGCCGACCGCAATGACCACGTGGCCCCCGGTCTTCGTCAGGTCGCGCGCGAGCCCCCGGCGCCACGCGACGACCGTGCCTCCCGACAGCTCGCCGAGCGCCGTGACAACGGCAAGCGGATGCACCGGCTCGGGCCGGATCGCGCCAGCAAAGTCCGCGGCGGCCTCCGCGGCAATGTCGTCGGCGAAGTCATCGCCAGCGAGCAGTTCGATGAGGTCTTCTGTCGCCTCCCGAACGATGGCCTGGAGCCGCGCCGGATCCATCCGGTCGACGCTCATCGGAAGCGCCGCCCGCAGCGACGGACTCGCGGTGAGGCGCGCGATCATCCTCTCCGCCAGTTCGGATCGGGTGTGGGCCGAGACGCCGATGGTCAGGTGGATGGAGAAGTCGCCGAGCGCCGTCGCCGAGTGGATCCATCCGCGCGGCAGGTACAACACGTCGCCCGGGGCGAACGTCTCCTCGAGGTACGGGGTGTGTTTCGCCCGCTCGATGACCGCGTCCTTGTGATCGGTCCACGGCTCGTTGCCCAGGGGGTCGCGGTGGACGGGTTCGTGGATTGTCCAGCGCTTCTCGCCAGCAATCTGGATGACGAAAACGTCATGGACGTCATAGTGCGGATCGAAGCCGCGCGAGGATGCCGGGGTGATGTACGCATTCACCTGGCTCGGGTGCCCGACATCCGCGATCAACTGCCGGGTGAATTCGGCGAGCGGCGCCCACGTCTTGTGGAGCCCCTGAAGCACCAGCGTCGAACCATCGGTGAACTCGCGAAGCACCTTGTCGGCATCCACCTGGTCTGCGATCTCTGCACCGAACCCGCCCGAACCGGTGAACTGCCGGGTGCCGAGGACTGTGCCCTCTTTCGCCATGCGCGCGAAGGGCGTTCGGATGCCGCGGTCGGCTACCAGCTCGTCGACCGCGTCAGCGCTGAAAAGGTCGGAGAAATCCTGGGCGAGTTCGCTCGCGCGGGACAGCAACGGCTTCTGCCCCCAGTATTCGGCGCCGAAGATGGCCGGAAATACGGTGACGAGCCGGGAAAGGGCGGGCCGGAGATCCGGTCCGCCCTTTGCGCCCGTGCTATAAAACGAGCCCTGGGTCAAGCCGAGCCGTCCGCGCCGCCGTCGTGACCGTTCGGGTTGGCTCCGCCGTCAGCTGTGCCCTCGCCAGCCGAGCCATCGGCTCCGCCGTCGTGACCCTTGGGGTTGGCTCCGCCGTCAGCTGGACCTTCGCCCGCCGGCCCGTTGCTGCTCGTGATGTCGTCGTCGCTGATGCTCATACGAATCTCCTCGATCTCCTTGCACCAAATGGCGCCTGTCTCGATCGTACGACTGCGCGCTTTCGCGTGGGAGGCCTTGTGCGCACGCGTGGCCGAAGCTAGCGGGCAGCATCCCACCAGCGCAGCGCGCGTGTGGCGAAGAAGGTCAGCCACTTCGATGACTCCCCCGGCGGCACGTCCTCCTCGAACCACACGCGGCCCGGGTAGCGGTACCCCTGCAGCCACGTGCCATCCGGCTGCTGCGCGGCCCGGACCAGCTCGACGGCTTCGGCCGCGCGCGGGTCTGGGGCAACGCCATCCAGCAACGTCGCCGCACGGAAGTAGTCCACCGCCCGCAACGCGGTGTACGCCCACCGGAACGGGTAGGCGAACCGAGTGACCCACGGACCCGCGAATTCGTCGGTCGTGAGCGCGCGCGTGAGCCTGCGCCGCAGCAGATACTCCTCGGCCGCCTTTCGCGCGGCTCGCAGCTCGTCTGTGCCGCCCGTCACCGCCTCGTAGTAGATGATGCCGCGCAGCGAGTTGAGTGTCGAGTGGAAGGATGCCCGGGTCGACCCCTCCTCCCACTCGCAGTTCCAGCCTCCCTCCGCCATCTGGTGGTCGACGAACCAGTCGGCGAGCGCCGCGACATCCGCCCCGAGCCACGCGCCGTTGGCGAGCGTGTACGCGTTGATGCAGCAGTCGACCTCGCCCGCCCAATATGGCTCATTGTTGTAGTCCCACCGGCTGTTGTCCTGAAGAAGCTCGGCGGTGCCTGCAAGCACGGATGCGTCGAGTCCCCAGTCGCGCAGGCTGTTCAACGACCAGGTCGTCGCGGTCCACGGCTGCCCGGCGCCCTCGGCCGCCTCAGGGCCGTCGAAGTCGAAGCCCTTCGGGAAGTAGGAGCCTCCGGCCCACTGCCCGTCGGCATCCTGATGCGCCAGCATCTGCGCGCCAAAGCCCTCGGTTGCCACGCGCGCCCGTGTCGCGGTCCACACCTCGTCCGGCGCCTCGACGAGATCTCGTTCGACCTGCCATCGCAGCGCGGGATCGGAGTCCAGCATCCACTCGATCAGCTCATTGTCATCCATGCGCGACAGGGTACCGCCGCGCACCGACTCTCCGGGAGTCCCGCGCGCGCCCCGGCGCCGGACGGACGCACTCACGCAACCGAGGACGGATTGCAACACGCCGAGCTATCCGAGCCTGGAAAGCGGTGTGTCGCAGTCGGCCCTCGGTTACCCGCCGTAGAGCGCCGCGCACGTTCCCGACCACCAATGGAGTTGCCGCGTGCACATTCGGTGGCTGCTTGTCGCTGCCGCGGTGCTGACCACGACGGTCGGCATCCTGAGCATCGTTTTTGTGAAGCGGATCCGGGCAGTATCAGCTCGACAGTGAGGATGCGGACGGCTTCAAGGCGCGACGCCCGCGGCGAGACGGGAGTTCGCGGTCGCGCCGCTTACACGTAACCGAGGACGAATTGCAACACGCCGAGTTATCCGCGCACAGCTGACGGAGTGTCGCAATTCATCCTCGTTTACCGGCCGTAAAGCGCCGCACACGCCGTGAACGTGACGCGCAACATCCCCTGTGAAAGGTCGTGGTACCACCAAACGGGCGGGGAACCCCGCTCGACGGAGAAGCAGCCGAAGTAGCAGCCATTCGAGGCGACATCAACGATGCACGGACCGGGATTGAGCACGTCGACGTCAATGTGGACTTTCTCTCCCGGGCGAACGTGGACGACATTGTTGCCGCACCACACGTCCAGTCCGACGGGATAATCACTGGTCAGGACAACCGGATTGCACGCGATTGCGACCGTATAGGCAACGAGGATGGCGCCCAACCCAGTTCCGCACAGTGTGAGAACGCTTCTGGACTGCACCCCTCCACGCTAGGTCGACGCGCACGAGCGCGCGTCACCCTCGAGCATGACCGCACAGCTTCAACAGGATGAATTGCGCCAGACCCGCGTTGAACAGGACGAATCGCAGCGCGCCAGGTGAAATCTCCTGTCGAGCTATGGCAACCGCGGCCATCGCACTCGGCCCACGGGCACTCCGTCGCCCCCGCCTCGCTGCACTCACCAGCGAGACGACTGCGCAAACCCAATAGGCGACGGTCACGCGCTCAGCTTAGATGCGAGGGCGAGATCGCCGCGAGGATGGCCGGAAGAGACTTGTGGAGGTCGGCCGGCATCCGTTCGACGACAGGCGCGATACGCACGCTGACGCTGCGGCCCGCGAGAGCGGCAAGCTCCTGCCCGGCCGCGGTGATGACAAGCTCAGTGGATCGACCGTCTGCGGCGCTGGCGCGGCGAGCGACAAGCCCGCGCTTCTCCGCGCGGTCAACCAGGCCGCTCACAGTCGATCGCTCGAGGCCCAGGTAGTCGGCGAGCTGAGCCATCGTGAGTGTTCGATCCCGGAGGATGCCCAGCATCCGCGCCGAGGTCAGTGACAGGCCCTGCTCGGCGGCGACGCGCGTCACAATCGCGATGACCTCGAAGGATATCTGCACGAGCAGGTCCGTGAGTACGTCGCTTGCCGTCGCAACGGTTTCTTCTGGCATACCGGAATCCTTCTTGCATAGTTCGTAATACGCACTAATATGGTTCGTGTTACGAATAATAATACGAAGAAGGCAGTTCCCATGCACGCAGCAGTCGTCTCATCGTTCGACACACCGCCCCGCTACGACACCATCGACGCCCCGGCGGCGGCCAGAGACAGCGAGGTCGTCGTCGATGTCATCGCATCCGGGCTGCATCCCCGCGTTCGTTCGCAGTCCGACGGTTCGCACTACACGAGCACAGACGAGCTGCCCCTCGTGCCGGGCATCGACGGCGTCGGCCGAACGCCGTCCGGCGAGCTGCGCTACTTCATCCTCGAAGACACAACCGCGGGCGCGATGGCGGAACAGACCGTCATCGACCTGCGCCGCAGCATCCCATTGGATGACGCAGCAGACCCGATCGCGGTCGCCGCCGCAATGAACCCGGCGATGTCGTCGTGGATAGCGCTTCGCCGCCGGATCCCCTTCACTGCCGGGCAGTCCGTTCTCGTGCTGGGCGCGACGGGCAGCGCTGGCCAACTCGCCGTTCAGGTTGCCAAGCATCTGGGCGCGGTCAGAGTCATCGCTGCAGGCCGCGACGAGAATCGCCTCGCGCGGCTCACGGCTCTCGGTGCCGACCAGGTCGTCTCGCTCGCCGGAGCACCGGAAGACGTCGCGCGCCGCCTCGGCGAGGCTGCAGCCGATGTGGATGTCGTGATCGATTACGTCTGGGGCCCGCCCACCGCTGCCGCGATGGTGGCCATCGCGACAAACCGGACCGACCCCGGCCAACCCATCTCCTGGATCGAAATCGGCTCAGTGGGAGGCCGCAGCGCCGAGATCCCCTCGGCTGCTCTGCGCGCCGTTCGCATGACCATCGTTGGCAGCGGGCAGGGCTCCGTGCCGACGCGCGACATCGTCGCCGAGTTGCCTGCGCTAGCCGCCCGGATCGGCAGTGGGTCGTTCACGATTGACGCGCGCGCCGTCGCGCTTGCCGACGTCGAGAAGGCGTGGCTCGAATCCGGGGGCGCCGAGCGCATCGTGATCACCCCGTAGGACGCGCCGCTCCCAGCGCGAGAAACCGCGGCGGCAGTACGAGATACGCGCCGTTGTCATCAACGTCAACCGTTGGCGCGACACGCACCGGCACGTGCTCCGACCCCAGGATGATCGCTGCAGACCCAGCCGCGGCAAGTTCCAGGCATGTGCAGTATTGGGGCGGGAGCATCCTCGCGCGACCGGCCTCGACATCCTGGAGCGCCTCGTCGACCCGCATCCAGCGCACCTCCAGTGCCTCCGATGCGACCGCTCGAGTCGGCTGGCCGGCGGGCTGTACCGCGATGAAGAACCACGTCTTGTAGCGGCGCGGCTCAAAGGTCGGCGTCGACCACTCAGACCAGAACCTCAACAGGTCGGTGCGCAGCGACAGCCCCGTCTCGCGCAGGACCTCGCTCATCGACAGCTCGTGATTCTCGAGGCGGACTCGCCTCGATTCCCACTCCGCCGAGTCGGTGTTCGTGACGATCGCGTCGGCGGAGCCCGCAAGCAGGATGCCCGTCTCCTCGAACAACTCCCGGATCGCAGCGCACAGCACCGCGCCAGCCATCAGCGGCGTTGTGCCAAGAACTCCCGCCCACTCGTCGAGGCCGGGGCCAACGACGGCGGGTGCATCCTCGAAGTCGCGCCCGTCGACTCCCCCGCCTGGAAATACGGCCATGCCGCTCGCGAACGCCATCGTCGCGTGCCGCAGCATCAGGAACAGCTCGAGGCCAGCATCCCCGTCGCGCAGCAGGATGACCGAGGCGGCCTCCCGAAGCGGTGCCGCCTCCCGCGAGCCTGCGGCCTGCGCATCCAGCTCGTCGAGCACGGAGGCTGGCAGACGCATCGTCGGGTCCATGGGTTCCATCCTGCGCCATTAAGCATCGGGCGTCTGCGGGTGATGATGCCTCAGCTGTGCGGCAGGACCGCTCCAGCGGCCAGCAGCCCAAGCGCCACCGCGCCCGGGATCACCCGCGCCAGGTGAAACGACACCCAGCGATCGCGTTGCGCCTTCCAGTCGGCCGGCATCGATGTGATTGCCCAATTGCGGATCCGCGTGACGATCGGTACCTCGATAGTCACAGTCACCACGAGCGAGACGACAAGGGACACAAAGGCGGCGACGGTGAGCCAGAAGGCGAGCGGTGTCGGGAACGCAAGAATAGCGACGGCGGCCAGCGACACGAGCGCGAGCGGCAACAGCACCGTCATGAGGGTGCCGAGGTTGCGATCCATGCGGTGCACGATGGCGAGAAACTGCTCATCGGTGAAGTCGGCGAGCGAGCGCGTGAGCGCGATCCATGGCCCCCAGTAGACGCCGAATACCAGGGCGACGATGAGGATGCTGGCGAGATCGACGATTGCAAGGAGCATATAAGCAACATAGGTTGCTTAGTTCATGTTGTCAACTTTGGTTGCTTATGTAGACAGGTCGATTCGATCCACCAGTGCCTGGCGATCGATTCCGGCTAGCGCCAGCGCCCGTGGGACCGTGCCGAGGGGCGCCTCGAGGATGCCGATCAACACGCCGATCTCGGGCGCACGGCGCGGCGCACGGCGCCCAGACTTCTTCTCGCGCGCCCTGGCCGCGACCACGGAGGCACCCCACGACGGTTTCGACACCCTGGGCGATGCATCCAGTGACTGCGCGTCGATTTGCGGAGCGCCGGCCGACTCGAGGCTGGCCAGGCGCTCGGTGCGGAGTGCGGCGACAATCACCTCCCGCGTCAGCCCGCCAGCGGCCAGCGCCCTCCCTGGGGCAGTGCCGGGTTCGGCGAGCGCGAGCAGCACGTGCTCAGCGTCGACGGTGGTCGTGCCGCGCGCCCTGGCCTCGGCGACGGACCGCTCGACCAGATTTCGCATTCCCTGGAATGGCGCATCCTCAGCCATTGCGACGCCTGAGCTCAAGGCCGGCGTTCGCCAGCCTGGCAAGATGCTTCTTATGCACCGCCTGTCGCGAGACTCCGAGGGCCAGCGCGACGTCCCCCCACGACCACCCCGCGCGCATGGCGTGCTCGACCCCGGCGTCTTCGAGGCGATCTGCTAGCTCGCGAAGCGCAACGACGGCGGCGAGCTGGTCGGCGGGGCCCCCGAGGGGCGATGGGGAGGCATCCGGCATGTAAGCAACCTAGGTTGCTCGCGCGCACTCGTCAATCGCTGGCGAGCCGCACCAGACCGCAGCGGCCCCGACGGATACCTAATTCGTCGGGGTCGGTGACGGCGTCGGGCTCGATGTTGATGGAGTGAACGATGCGCCAGCGGCCTGGAACACGAACGTCTGGAAGTCGCTCGCGCTCGAATAGCTGGACGGGATGTACTGCAGCCCGTCGACGATGATCACGGGCGGGGTGTCAACCGTCGCGATATTGGAATCTGGCAGCGGTCCGGTGCGTGCGCGATTGCTCGCGGCCGTGACCCACGACTTGAATCTCTCCTTGTTGACGCAACTCGTTATCGGCCCAGTGTTCTGCACCGGCGCACCCTGCACCACCTGGAGGATTTGCGCGTTCGAGAGACCTGCCGTGCCCGACTTTGGTTCCTTCGCGTACATGGCCTGCGTGAAGGCCCAGTAGTCGTCGGGCGAGAAGTTCGCGACGCAGGCCGCAGCATTTGCAGCTCTTGTCGAATACTGGCTGCCGAGCGACTCACGATCGAGGAACGAGATCGGATGGAACTCGACGGTCGCCGCGCCCGAGTTCATCCACGACGAGATCTGCTTCTCGTTCGCGGCCACGAACTTGCCGCAAACCGAGCAGAAGAAGTCGCCATAGAAGCGGATCGTCACAACGCTCGAAGTCTTGCTGCGCGTGGTCGGCACGGGCTGGCCGTCGCGCCGAATGGCGTCGGTGCGCTCCGCTGAGAAGCCCTTGCCGATCGTGATGCCGTCGCTTCGCATGTTGAGCGGCCCGGAGGATGCCGGTGTCACGCTGTTGAGCAGGACGAGGGCGACCACGGTCAGGATCACGAGGATCCCGACGCCGACACCGCCCTGGATCAGCCGCCGGTTGCGCTTCTCCTTTTTGCGGTGCGCGTCCCGCAACGACTTCGCCTTTTCGCGAGCTGCCTCACGCCTGGCGTTGTTGTTGCGACCGTCGTCGCTGTCACTCATGTATCCCCGCTCGGATGTCGACCGTTCAAACCAACGATGGTAGATGGCCATTCTGGGAATGCCCGGTAGGGCCGTACCAGACTAGTCAACCGTGCAGGCGCCTCGTTACTCCTTCCCCCGTCCGGGTGACATAATGTCCTTTGGTGCACCGAAGCACCGCATCCATCACAACGGATCGTCCGGCACGTACCTGCCGGTGAAGGAGAAATTGAAGTAA
Source organism: Galbitalea sp. (assembly GCA_036499165.1). Taxonomy (GTDB): domain Bacteria; phylum Actinomycetota; class Actinomycetes; order Actinomycetales; family Microbacteriaceae; genus Galbitalea. Next base: position 12,319 of record DASYEE010000132.1, read on the forward strand.
TGGCAACTGTTCGTTTCGACAAGGCAACCCGCATTTACCCGGGTTCGACCCGCCCCGCAGTCGACGCAATCGACCTGGATGTCGCCGATGGCGAGTTCCTCGTCCTCGTTGGGCCTTCCGGTTGTGGAAAGTCCACCACCCTCCGCATGCTCGCCGGCCTCGAAGAGGTCAACGACGGCAACATCTTCATCGGCGACCGCAACGTCACAGACGTTCCGCCGAAGGACCGCGACATCGCGATGGTGTTCCAGAACTACGCGCTGTACCCGCACATGACCGTCGCCGAGAACATGGGCTTCGCGCTCAAGATCGCCGGCGTCAACAAAGACGAGCGCGCAACCCGTGTTCTCGAGGCAGCCAAGCTCCTCGACCTCGAGCCTTACCTCGGCCGCAAGCCGAAGGCGCTCTCCGGTGGCCAGCGTCAGCGCGTCGCCATGGGCCGAGCGATCGTCCGCCAGCCGCAGGTCTTCCTTATGGACGAGCCGCTGTCGAACCTCGACGCCAAGCTGCGCGTCCAGACCCGTACGCAGATCGCGTCGCTCCAGCGCCGCCTCGGCGTCACAACGGTCTACGTCACCCACGACCAGACCGAGGCTCTCACCATGGGCGACCGCATCGCAGTCCTGAAGGATGGCGTGCTCCAGCAGGTCGGCACCCCGCGCGACCTGTACGAACACCCGAACAACGTCTTCGTTGCCGGCTTCATCGGCTCACCCGCCATGAACCTGTTCCAGACCGAACTCACCGCCGATGGTGTCAGGTTCGGTAGCCACACGGTGCAGATCGACCGCGCGACGCTCGGCGCCATCCAGGGCAAGTCGGTTACGGTCGGCATCCGCCCCGAGGATGTCACGGTCGCGACATCCGGCGACGGCCTGCCGGTCGAGGTCGACGTCATCGAGGAGCTCGGTGCTGACGGCAACCTTTACGGACACGCGGATGTCGCGGGCACCCGCGTCGACCTGTGCGTGCGCGTCGATGGTCGCAACCACCCGAACGCCGGCGACAAGGTCTTCGTGACCCCGAAGGAAGGCCACCTGCACCTGTTCGACGTCGAGTCGGGCCTGCGTGTCGGCGAGGCCGTCATCGCAGCGAGGTAGTCGTCGCGAAAGCAACGTTTGTCGAAGCGAGCCCGCCGCCTTCTCGCAAGGTGACGGGCTCGTTTCATTTATGAGGGACCATCCATGAGCGGCGCACTCAACATCACGTCGGCCATCGCAGACTCCGCCCTGCTCGACCTGCCCTGGAACCTGCCGCTCGAGCTGTGGCCCGACGACAACATCGCAACCCTCCCCAAGGGAATCTCGCGCCACCTGGTGCGCTTTGCTCACCTCGGCGGGTATGTGATCGCGATCAAAGAGACCTCGGCAGAGTTCGCCCGCCGCGAGTACGAGATGCTGCGGGCGCTGCAGCGGCTCGAGATCCCCTGTGTCGACCCCGTCGCCGTGATCACCAACCGGACGGATGCCGACGGTAACCCGCTCGACTCCGTACTGGTCACCCGACACCTCAAGTTCTCGCTCCCGTATCGCGCGCTGTATTCGCAGAGCCTCCGACCGGATACGGCGACCCGACTCGTAGACGCGCTCGCGGTGCTGCTGGTTCGACTCCACATCGTGGGCTTCTTCTGGGGGGACGTCTCACTCTCCAACACCCTGTTCCGGCGCGATGCTGGTGCGTTCGCCGCCTACCTCGTCGACGCCGAGACCGGCCAGCTCTACGACGGACTCTCGAACGGGCAGCGAGAGAACGACCTCGAGATCGCACGCGTCAATATCGCCGGGGAACTCTTCGACCTGCAGGCCGGCGGTCGCCTCGAAGAGGACATCGATCCCATTGAAATCTCGGACGGCATCCTGACGGCCTACCGCAACCTCTGGAAAGAGCTCACCGGGTCCGAGGAGTTCGACCAGTCCGAGCGCTGGCGCATCAACCAGAGAGTCGAACGCCTGAACCACCTCGGATTCGATATCGAGGAACTCGCGATCAAAACCGACGAGACCGGCACGCAGGTGCGCATCCAGCCGAAGGTCGTCGATGCTGGCCACCACTCGCGGCGGCTCCTCCGGCTCACCGGACTCGACGCCCAGGAGAACCAGGCCAGGCGTCTCCTCAACGACCTCGACTCGTACACGGTTACCTTCGGAAAGAAGGATGAAGACGAAGAGATGGTCGCGCACGAGTGGCTCGCGCAGGTGTTCGAGCCGGTCATCCGTGCGATTCCCAAAGACCTGCGCGGCAAACTCGAGCCGGCCGAGGTGTTCCACCAGCTGCTCGAGCACCGCTGGTACATGTCGCAGCGCGAGGGCCGGGATGTCCCGCTGGCCGAAGCGCTCGGATCCTACGTCGACACGGTGCTTCGTCACCGCCGCGACGAGCAGACCGTCATCCAGCCGCCCACCGAGGCGATCACCCTGCCCCTTCTCACCGATACCGGTGCGCTGGCTGCCATCTCCGCCGACGGTGACGACGCAGACGACGCAGACGACTGGCGCAAGAACGTCTGACGCCGGGCGGCACCCGCCGTCGAGTTGCCCCACATGGCTGCTCCGACCCGGTTAGAGCGGCCATTTGGGGCAACTCAGCGCAGTGGCAACTCAGCGCAGTGGGGACTCAGCGTGGTGGGGGGTCAGCTGGCGCGGCGCCGGGCGATCTCGTAGAGGGCGACGCTGACGGCAATGCCGGCGTTCAGTGATTCCGTTGTCGACGAGATCGGGATCGACACGACGGCATCGCAGGTCTCGGTGACGAGGCGCGAGAGGCCCTTGCCTTCGCTACCCACCACCAGCAGCACCGGCTCGTTCGCGAGGGTCAGCGTCGGCAGCGACATGTCGCCGCCTCCATCGAGCCCCAGCACGAACACGCCGCGCGCCTTGAAATCCTTGAGCGTCTGGGTGAGATTCGACGCCATCGCGACGGGGGTTCGCGCCGCCGCACCGGCCGAGGTCTTCCACGCCGAGGCGGTCAGACCGACCGAACGGCGCTGCGGAACGATGACGCCCTGCCCGCCGAACGCGGCAACCGATCGGATGATCGCTCCCAGGTTTCTCGGGTCCGTAATGCCATCCAGCGCGACGAACAACGGCTTCTGGCCGCGGCTGATCGCCTTCTCCAGCAGTTCGACCGGGTGCGAATACTCGTAGGGCGGAACCTTCAGCGCGAGGCCCTGGTGCACGGAGTCGTAGCCAGCCAACCGGTCGAGCTCGGGGCGCATGACCTCGAGAACCGGGATGCCGCGATGATTAGCGAGGTTCAGGGCCTCCTTGACCCGGTCATCCACCTCGATCCGCGCCGCAACGTAGAGCGCAGTTGCAGGAATGCGTGCTCGGAGCGCCTCGACCACGGAGTTGCGGCCGGTGACGACCTCACTCTCGTCGGCAGTCTTGTTGCGGCTGCGCGGCCGGGCCGGGCCGGGCGATGGGTCACGCTGCTGCTTCGGGCGACCACCGGCGGCGGAGTAGCGGTCGGCTGCCGCCTTGCGCTTTCCCGCGGGATGGTACGGACGATCCTCCGCCTTGGGGGTGGGCTTCTTGCCCTCGAGGGCCTGGCGTCCCTGCCCTCCGGAGCCGACCTGTGGACCCTTCCGCGACTTGCGCACGGCGCCCGCGCGGGGCTTGCTGCTGGGGTTCTTCACGATTCAATGCTCCAATGTGTGCCGGTAGGCGAATCTTCAACCGTAATGCCCGCTTCTGCCAGTTCATCACGAATGCGGTCTGCGGCGGTGAAATCGCGTGCAGCCCGGGCGGCCTCGCGATCGGCGATGAGCCGCTCGACAAGGGCAGCCAGGGCGTGGTCGCCTGGCGTCGCGGAAGCAGATTTCCATTCCGGCGAGTGCGGATTGATACCGAGAACCTCGGTCATTGCCGTCACCTCGCCACGGATCGCCGCTGCCACCCCGAGGTCTTCAAGGTCGAGGGCAGCGTTGCCGGCTCGAACCCGATCGTGCAGCACCGCGAGCGCCTGCGGAACCGCGAGATCGTCATCCATCGCGGCCGCGAATTCGGCAGGAATCACCGGTGCTCCGCTGCCCGCAAAGCGGGTTGACTCGAGTCGCCTGCTGGCGCGGGTGAGGAACGTCTCGATGCGATCGAGCGCGGCCTCCGCCTCGACCAGGGCGCCGTCGTGATAGTCGATCGTCGACCGGTAGTGAGCAGAGCCGAGGTAGTAGCGCACGACCAGCGGCGCAGCCAGGTCGAGAAATTCGGATGCGTAGATCGAGTTCCCGAGCGACTTCGACATCTTCTGGCCGTTCACGTTGACGAGCCCGTTGTGTACCCAGTAGCTCGCGAACGCGTCGCCCGCCGCCGTCGACTGGGCGAGCTCGTTTTCGTGGTGCGGGAAGCGGAGGTCGAGGCCGCCGCCGTGGATGTCGAACGCAGTGCCGAGATAGCGCGCCGACATCGCAGAGCACTCGATGTGCCAGCCGGGGCGTCCCGCTCCCCAGGGGGAAACCCAGGATGCCGAGGCCGGCTCGTCTGGCTTGCTGCCCTTCCAGAGGGCGAAATCCTGCGGCGCCCGCTTGCCGCGAGGGTCGGCATCCGTCGCCGCGACCATGTCGGTGAGCCGCTGGTTCGAGAGCTCCCCATAAGACGGCCAGCTCGCGGTGTCGAAGTAGACATCCCCGGAGCCATCGGCAGCCGGATACGCGTGGCCGAGCTCGATCAGGCGGGCGATGGTCTCCTGCATCTGGGTGACGCTGGCGGTCGCGCGCGGCTCGTAGGTGGGCGCGAGAATCCCGAGCCTCCGGTACGCGTCGGTGAACTCGAGTTCGTAACGGTAGGCGAGCGCCCACCATGTTTCGGTCGAGGAAGCGTTCGCGAGGATCTTGTCGTCGATGTCGGTGACGTTGCGAACCAGCGTCACGTCGAACCCGCGGTAGGCGAACCAGCGTCGCCACAGGTCATAGACGAGGGCAGAACGCAGGTGACCGATATGCGGCGACGACTGCACGGTCGGGCCGCAGACGTAGACCCCGACCTGCCCCGGCACGAGCGGGACGAAGTCGGTAGTGGCCTGCGCCCTGGTGTCGTACAGCCGGATACTCACCCCGAAAGTTTACCGACTGGCGCCGGGAGGTTACGTAGCCAAAAGAGCGGTGGCAATAGCCGCGATACCCTCACCGCGACCCGTGAATCCGAGGCCGTCGGATGTCGTGGCCGAGACACTCACCGGGGCTCCGAGCACCGCAGACAGCACCGCCTCCACCTCGGCTCGGCGTGGGGCGAGTTTGGGGCGATTGCCAATCACCTGCACGCTCACGTTCAGGATCCGCAATCCCGCGTCGGTCACGAGCGCAAGCGTCTCGCGCAGGAAGACCTCACCACGTGCCGCCTCGAACCGCGGGGCGTCGGTGCCGAATCGGCCGCCGATGTCGCCGAGGCCAGCCGCAGACAGCAGTGCATCGCAGATGGCGTGGGCCACGGCATCCCCGTCGCTGTGGCCAGCGAGTCCCGGTTCGCCCGGCCACAACACTCCCCCGAGCCAGAGCGGCTGTGCCGAATCAAATGCATGGACGTCGATGCCGATTCCGGTGCGAGTGGCCTGCACGGCGTGCGTCGGCCCCACGATGGACTCCGCGCGGTCGAGATCGGCTGGCGTCGTGATCTTGAAGGCCAGCGGATCGCCGTCGATGATGTGCACGGGATGCCCGGCCGCGGCATAGACGGCTGCATCGTCTGTCATCGATTGCGGGGATGCGTTGTATGCGTCCCTCAGCTTGTGCAACGGAAAGCCCTGGGGCGTCTGCATTGCAGCCAGCTGGGAGCGGTCGATCGTCTCCACCGCTCGCCCGGCATCCACTCGCTTGATGGTGTCTGTGACTGCGAGCCCGGGAACGACCCCTTCGCCGGTTCGACGCACCTCAGCCGCCACCGAAGCGAACAGGGAGACGGGCGCGAATGGTCGCGCCGCATCGTGAACGAGTACGTATTTCACGCTCTCCGAGAGAGCCGCAAGACCGTTGCCAACAGATTCGTGCCTGTCAGCGGCACCCTCGACCACCATGATGTCGTCCCAGTTGGGCGAGATCGAGCGACAGATGGCGTCGGCGTCATCCGACCACTCTCGCGAAGCGACCACGACGATCTCGACCGGCTCAGCGAGCGCGAGCACCGGCTCGATAGCGCGCTGAAGCAGCGTCTTGCCGCCGACTTTCACGTACGCCTTCGGCACAGGGGCGCCGAGACGCGACCCACTGCCAGCAGCGACGATCACCACACCGAGCTCTGCCACGGTGCTAGCGAGTCTTTAGGAGGCCAGTACCTCGTCGAGAACCGTCGAGGCCTTCTCTTCGTCGGTCTTCTCGGCAAGTGCGAGCTCTGAGATGAGGATCTGGCGAGCCTTCGCAAGCATGCGCTTCTCACCAGCGGACAGACCGCGATCCTGGTCACGACGCCACAGGTCACGAACGACCTCTGACACCTTGATCACGTCGCCCGAAGCCAGCTTCTCGAGGTTTGCCTTGTAGCGGCGCGACCAGTTGGTCGGCTCTTCGGTGAAAGGCGCGCGCAGCACCTCGAACACCTTGTCGAGGCCTTCGCGACCGATGACGTCGCGAACGCCGACCAGGTCGACATTGTCCGCGGGAACCTCGATCGTCAAATCGCCCTGGGTGACGTTGAGTTTCAGGTAGAGCTTCTCTTCGCCCTTGATGATCCTCTTCTTCACCTCGGTGATCGTTGCTGCGCCGTGGTGGGGGTAAACGACTGTTTCGCCAACCTCAAAAAGCATGAATGGGGCTCCGTTCGAAGACCTCAAGTTTACCACAGGCGTCCGAGCCGGATTGGGGCGGGGATAGGTTGATGACTATGCTGCCGAGCCTGGAGACCTCCGCCCCGTATGCCGAATAACGAATATGGCGATTTCCAGACGCCGATCGAGCTGGCGCGGCAGGTCATCGCGCTCCTTCCCCGGACGGAGTGGACGAGCATCCTCGAGCCAGCCTGCGGAACGGGGACCTTCCTGAAGGCAGCCGCCGAAGCATTCCCGGATGCTCGGCGGTACGGTGTCGAACTGCAACCGGAGTACGCACTGGGCGCGCGGGCGTATGGGGAGATCGTCGTCGCTGATGCCCTGCAGATCGATTTCGCTGGTGCGTTCGACTGGCCGAGCGACGGCAAGCTCCTCGTGATCGGCAACCCGCCATGGGTCACCAGCGCAGACCTCACGGGATTCGCGTCGGCGAACCGGCCGACGCTCAGCAACATCAGGGGGCTGCGCGGCATCGAGGCGATGACCGGCGCGTCCAACTTCGATATCGCCGAGGCCATCATCCTCAGGCTTATCGCGACCCTTGGCCACCTCTCGCCGACCATCGTGTTGCTCTGCAAGACCCAGGTCGCCCGAAACCTGCTCACGTACGCCGCGCAGTTTTCGCTGCCGATCTCTGGCGTGCGGTTGTACGGAATCGACTCCAAAAAATGGTTCGGCGCCGGAGCAGATGCCTGTCTATTAACGTTTTCGGTGGGCACGGCGGCGACGGGCTACTCCGCTGACGTGTATGCCGACCTCGGCACGGAGCACCTGGTCACCCGCATCGGAGTCGTGGGCGATCGCCTCGTCTCCAATCTCGATGCTTACGAGCGCACCCGCGCGGCCGACGGTGTCTCTCCCGTGACGTGGTGGCAGGGCATCAAGCACGACGCCACCCAGGTCATGGAGCTCGTCGAGCGGGATGGCCCGCACACGAAGTCTGGCGTCGTTGTCGATGTCGAAGCCGAATACGTCTACCCCCTTGCCAAGAGCACCGACGTGTTCCGCGGCACGGCCGCGTCGCCGCGCAAATGGATGCTCGTGCCCCAGCAGCACACGGGAGACGACACCAGAATCCTCGAACGGACGGCACCGCGACTGTGGGCCTACCTGACCGACAACGGCGACGCCCTCGACGGGCGACGGTCATCCATCTATCGCGGGCGTCCTCGGTTCAGCATCTTCGGGGTGGGCCCGTACTCGTTTGCGCCGTACAAGGTCGCCATTTCGGCGATGCACAAGCGACCGGTATTCCGACTGGTCGGGCCGCAACATGGTCGACCCGTGATGTTCGACGACGTCTGCTACTTCACGCCGTTCGAGGATGTCGCCCCGGCAGCGCTCGTAACCGCTCTACTCGAGAGCGCGGCCGCGACCGCCCTGCTCGGCTCGCTCTCGTTCGTCGACGCCAAGCGCCCCGTCACCAAGAAACTGCTGCAGCGCCTTGACCTTGCCGTGCTGGCAACAGAGTGCTCGAGCGACCAGCTGGTCGCTCGAGCCGCGCAGCTGTGTGGCGAAGTCGGTGAGCGCCGTTCGCGCGACGAACTGGCGGTCTCTCTCGACGTGCTGCTGGATTCGTGGGGCCGCGACTCATCGACCTGAAGATTCCGCGCAAAACTGACTGGCGGACGCGGTTAGGCTAGACGTGTTCTGTACGGCACGTTCTGGAGGATCTCGTGAGACGACGCATCGCGGCTGCCGCTGTATTCGCAGTCGGGCTAATGCTCGCCCTGGCTGCTTGCACGTTCATTACGCCGGTCGCGACAGGCCTCGCGTATGACCAGAGCGACGGCATCAGTGCGAATGTCGGTGCGATCCAGTTGCGCAACGCGTTCGTTGTCAGCGACGACGGCGAGAGCGCCAACTTCGTCGGTGTCGTGATCAACACGAGCAAGACCGACAAGGATGTCAACTTCCAGTACGTCTCGCACGTCGACAACAAGACCGCCAACACCACCGTCACAGTGAAGGTCCCCGCTGGCGGAGTCATCTCCTACGGCGACCCGTCGACTCCCCAGCTGCAGTTCGACGCCATCGACGTCCAGCCGGGCGCACTGTTCAAAGTGTTTGTGCAGTACGGCAACGTCAGCGGAAAATCGCTGCGCTTGCCCGTCCTCACCTCGAGCCAGAGCTCATACCGACACCTGCTGCCGACCCCGACGCCAACGCCCACCGTGTGCGCGACGCCGGTGCCCTCTACCGACACGCAGGCGGGCATCACGATCCCCGGATGCCCGAACCCGTTGTCGACGGCTAAGCCCGTCACCAACTAGCAGCGACGGGCTGCGCTGCGCGATCGGGCCGGCTCCAACCTGGCGAAGGCTACGCCTCGGGCCTACGCCTCGAATCGGTAGCCGAGTCCTCGCACGGTAACCAGCATTGTCGGCTCGGAGGGGTTCTCCTCGATGCGCGACCGGATGCGCTTGATGTGGACATCGAGCGTCTTCGTGTCGCCATAGTAATCGGCGCCCCAGACGCGGTCTATCAACTGCCCCCGCGTCAGCACCCGCCCGGCGTTGCGCAGCAGTACCTCGAGCAGCTCGAACTCCTTGAGCGGCATCGGGGTGTCGCGGCCAGAGACGGCGACCGTGTGGCGCTCGATGTCCATGCGCACGGTGCCGGCCTCGAGCACCGCTTCGCGCAGGTCATCCTCTTCCGTGCGGCGACGAAGGATCGCACGGATGCGCGCCAGCAACTCGCGGGACGAGTACGGCTTCGTGACGTAGTCGTCTGCGCCGAGTTCCAGGCCGACGACGATATCGATCTCGCTGTCTTTCGCGGTGAGCATGATGATCGGCACCGATGACCGACTGCGGATCTCGCGGCACACCTCGGTGCCGGGCAGCCCCGGCAGCATGAGGTCGAGGAGCACCAGGTCACTGCCGTTCTTGTCGAATTCCGCGACGGCGGAGAGTCCGTCCGCCGCGATCGTCGTCTCGTACCCCTCTCGCTCGAGAAGGAAGGCGAGGGGTTCGCTGAGTGCGGGCTCGTCTTCGACGATGAGGATTCTGGTCATCTGGCTATGCTCCAAGGCTTGCTGCTGTGGCCGGTGCTTCTGGCAACCGGATGGTGAAGGTGGAGCCGTTGCCTGGTTGTGACCAGACGCGGACATCCCCGCCGTGATTCTGTACGACGTGCTTGACGATGGCGAGTCCGAGGCCGGACCCGCCGGTATTTCGGCTGCGAGCCGGGTCGCTCCGATAGAACCGCTCGAAGACGCGGTCGAGTTCGTCGTCAGGGATGCCGACGCCCTGGTCGGTCACCGCGATTTCGACAACCCCGTCTGACTGCGAAACGCCGATACCGACGCGCGCGTTATTGGGTGAGTATTGGACGGCGTTCGCCACCAGGTTGTGGAGAGCGACCACCAGGAGCGCCTCATCGCCGTATACGGCCGTGTGGTGCACACCGCCGCTGACCAGCCGAATATTGAGCGCATCGGCGGCGACCCTGTTCTCATCGATGGCGAGCGCCACGACGCTGTCGATGTCGACCAGCTCCGGCTTCGTCAGCGCATCCGCCGCCTGGAGCCGTGAGAGCTGGATGACCTCCTGCGTGATCTTGGCGAGGCGTTCGGCCTCCTTCGTCAGTCGCTTAGCGAACCGAGTGACCTGCTCTGGCTCGTCCGCCGCGCTCTGCAGCGCCTCCGCCAGGAGGCTCACCGCACCGATCGGGGTCTTCAGCTCATGGCTGATGTTGGCCACGAAGTCGCGGCGTACCTCTTCGAGGCGGTACCCCTCGGTGCGGTCCTCGGCGATGAGGAGCACGTAACGTGCGCCGAGGCGGGCGATACGCACCCAGAGGTGCAGCGTGGCGTCCCCGAGCGGACCACGGGCGAGTTGCAGCTCTTCCGCGATGGGCTCGCCGGTGCGACGAACGCGGTCGACCATCTCGGAGAGGTCTGGGTGCACGAGCTTCTGGTTCCAGACGAGTCCGAACGCGAGCGCGCCAGGGGATGCCTTCACCACGGTATTGGACGGATCGACGACCACGCCGGCGGATTCGATCGCATCGAGCACCTGATCGACACCATCCGGTACCGCCGTGTTTACGACCTCGGCAGCATGGCGTCCACGCTGTGCTGCAAGCATGATGACAACGACAACGGAAGCCCCCACGACGACGCCGAAGACCAGCGACAGAGGCACCAGCGTTGCGGGGTCCATAGCGACTAGATTAGTGAGAACTTCTGGCCGGACTCCCGGTGATAAGCAAAAGACTGTGGCTTGTCAAAGAATGTTCAAGGGCAGTCCACCAACCGTTAACCTTGCGGGAGCAGTGTTGCCCAGAACTGTGCGGGCTTGTCATGCCCGCAGCGAAAGGGACGTAAACGATGCGCGAGGTATTCCAACAGGAATTGCGAGAGGTACAGGAGCGACTCATCGAGATCGCCGATCTCGTCGCCCTCTCGATCGAAAATGCGACCCGCGCCTTTAACGAATCGAACGTCTCCCTCGCCGAGACCGTCATCGCCGATGACAACAAGATCGACGAGGCAGCGCTGGAGCTCGACGAGCTGGCCATCAACATCCTTGCCCGGCAGCAGCCGGTCGCACGCGACCTGCGCATCGTCGTCAGCGCACTGCGCATCAGCGCTTCGCTTGAGCGCATGGGCGACATGAGCGAGCACATCGCACAACTGGCCAGGTACCGGTTCCCCGACAAGGTCGTTCCGAAGAGCCTTCGCCCGACGTTTGCGTCGATGGGGCAGCTGGATGTCGAGATCGCTCGCAAACTTGTTGAGCTGCTTCGCACTGAAGACGTGGCTGTCGCCGAGGACATCCGCAACTCCGACGACAAGATCGACGCGCTGCACCTGAGCGTCTTCGACAAGGTGCTCGGTGAGACCTGGAAGGGCGAGGCGATCGATACCGTGGATGCCACCCTCGCGTCGCGCTACCACGAGCGCTTCGCGGACCACGCGGTCTCGATTGCTAAGAAGGTCCAGTACCTCGCGACCGGCGACTGGATCCCGGCCGACGCCTGACCCGTGTCTTAGCCGAGTTGCATATCTCGGTGCGGGCCGCTGTGGATGACCCTGCCGGTGAGGGTATCCACGGTGACCTCGACTGCCCCTGGCGTGCCGCTCGAGTCCGCGCCTCGACAAACGATCACGTCGCCGTTCGTCCGCCTGAGCTTGAGGTCGTCAGGCACGAGTTGCTCCGAGCGCCACACCAGTGATCCGTCCGGACCGAAAGCGGCAAGGTCAGCCCAGCCAGCGATCAGGAGCAGCCTGTGCTTGACGGAGGCTCCCACCCGAACCGGATGGTTGTCCATCTGAACGCGATCGTCGGGTGACCTGACGTCGATCGAGATCGCATAGCCGTACCGGTCAAGTACACAGATCCTGTTCGGATCGGGCGTTCCGTATATGGCCCCGTTATCTGCGAACGAAACGCTCAGGAGCCAGGACTCTGCAGTTACGGGCGAGATAAGTGCGATCGGGCCGCTGGCCTGATCGAACAGCGCCACAATCGGCGTCCGCCAGTCGCCATCGCCGGGGTACTCCGGCTCGGGATCGACCGTGTACGCGGTCTCGAAGCCCAGATTGTCCCAGTAGACCATCCGGGCTCTCCCCTACTTCTTGCCCTGGTTCGCGACCGCGGCGGCGCCGGCCGCTGCGGCCTCGGGGTCGAGGTAGGCGCCAGGCCCGGTCGGACGGAAGTCGTCGTCGAGTTCGTAGACGAGCGGGATGCCGGTTGGGATGTTGAGCTCTGCGATCGCGTCGTCGCTGATGCCGTCGAGGTGCTTGACGAGTGCGCGCAGGGAGTTGCCGTGCGCGGTGACGAGCACTGTCTTACCGGCCGCGAGGTCTTTGGTGATGTCCGACTCCCAGTAGGGCAGCATCCGGTCGATCACGAGCTTCAGCGACTCGGTGCGCGGGATATCGCCGTCGATGTGCGCGTAACGCTCGTCGTGCACCTGGCTGTACTCGGCGTCATCCGCGAGGACTGGCGGCGGAACGTCGAATGATCGACGCCACTCCTGGAACTTCTCCGGACCGTACTTCTCAAGCGTCTCGGCCTTGTCGAGACCCTGCAGGGCGCCGTAGTGGCGCTCGTTGAGACGCCAGGTGCGCTTGACGGGGATCCACAGACGATCCGCGACCTCGAGCGCCAGGTTGGCGGTCTGGATGGCGCGAGTCAGGACGCTCGTGTAGAGAATCTCCGGCTTCAACCCAGAGTCGGCCAGCAGCTCCCCCGCGCGCTTCGCCTCGGTGACACCCTGGTCGCTGAGCCGCACGTCGACCCAGCCCGTGAAAAGGTTCTTTTGGTTCCAGTCTGAGTTGCCGTGGCGGAGCAGGATGAGCGTCGAAGTCATGAATCCAGCTTACGGTTTGCCGCGCCGCGGTCGCGCGTCTGCGAGGCCACGCCGGCGCCCGTGCACGCGAGAATGGGTGGATGGTCGATGGGCGGGTCACGCGGGGAACGACGGGCGTCAATCGCCTGCGCCGCGTCGACCGCTGGATCGCGACCTTGTCGGTGCTGCGCCGTACCGATGATCCGCTCGTGGTCGATCTCGGCTACGGGGCGAGCGCGACGACCGCGCTCGAGCTGCACGAGCGGCTTGCGAAGGTTCGGCCGGAAGTCGAAGTGATCGGGATCGAGATCGAGCCCGAGCGTGTGAAGAAAGCCAGCCTTGACGCGAGGTCGGGCGTGAGTTTCCGCCTCGGTGGGTTTGAGGTGCCGCTGCCGGGAGGGCGGCGAGCCACGGTCATCCGGGCGCTCAATGTATTGCGGCAGTATCGCGAGGAGGAGGTCTCCCACGCCTGGGCGACCATGCTGGCGCGGCTTCAACCCGGCGGCATCCTCGTCGAAGGAACCTGCAACGAGATCGGCCGGGTCTGCAGCTGGGTCGCGCTCGACGCCTCCGGGCCCCTGACGTTCACGGTGAGCCTGCGGCTTGAAGGTCTGGATGTGCCGTCCATCGTCGCCGAGCGGCTGCCGAAAGTGCTGATCCACAGGAACGTGCCGGGCGAACGCATCCACGACTTCCTCGCTTCACTCGACCGACACTGGGCGATCAATGCGCCGCTCGGCGTCTTCGCCGCCTCCCAGCGCTGGATTGCGACCGTCGAAGGGATGCGCGCAGACGGTTGGCCCGTGCTCGGCACGCGCTCACGCTGGCGGCTCGGCGAACTCACGGTCGACTGGGAGTCGGTGGCTCCCGCGCACTAACAGGAGTACCCCCCTCCCCACTTTCAAGCGCCGGAAGAAACGACATGAGAGCTGGCGCTACGCGCCCTGTTCTCATGTCGTTTCTTCCGGCGCATTAGCGGATTGGATGCACGCCGATGGTTGCCAGACGGGCTACGAGACTCCGGGGGTCGTTGGCGATCGCCCAGCCCCAACGAGCAATTCTTGGCGTGAATGCTATGAGGCGATCCTGACGCAGCTTCTCTTTCCAGAGAATCTGTTCGGGTGACAAATGCGCCGCGTATCGCGGCTGAAAGTACTTTTGCTTGCCATCGAACTCGCCAATCGAGTCGAATTCGAGCCAATAGAAGTCCGTGAACAACTCGCCCTCGCGGTCAACAAACCGTCGCTGAAGTACGGGCATGGGGACGTTGAGCTCCAGGAACATGACCCGACTGAGCGACTCCCCCGGGGACCCCGCCAGACAGGTCGACGCAGTGATGACACGCTCAGCTCGCATCCGCCCCGAACGCCGCGGCACCAACTCAAGTTCCTCGAGAAGACACTCGAGTGAGGCGAGAGGTTCGGTCCGATAGCGGAAGTCGATCGTCCGCGCACGATCGGCCGCGACAACTGCAGACCGAAACGAGATCGTGCGCGCCAGGTCAAGAACAGTCCTGCTCACACTGGTGACGAGCATCCCGTCAACCTCGACGACTGCCGGCGGGTTGATAGTTCCATGTCGGCGCAGTCCGGTCGCGGAATGGCCACCTCGATGCCGCGAACCTATTACGTGCACGTCGGTCGGCCATGCTCCCAGCAGCGGAAGTCCCTGAAGTGCGGCAGCCGAGAAATGCGAAAAGACAGCATCACTTGGAAGCTCCGTCCAGGCCGCCCTGATTCGGAAAAGATGCCTTTCACTGGATGTCGAGGACCGCCAGACATCGGTTGCAACATAGGCGCCCCGACGTATTCTGACTAGTTGACCGCTATCGTTCAGCCTCCGTAGCTGTCGTATGTCGGCGCCACTGCGGCGAATATCTGAAGTCATGATGAGGCCGCCGCGCAGAGCGGAGGATGCTGCAATATCCATCCACGAAGGATGTCGCCTTCACGAAGCGTCCGCTTGTCGCAGTTCGCATGCGTGCATAGCCTCGGCATCCGTGCGCTTCGGAAGGACAAGACTCCTTTAGCGCCGGAAGAAACGACATGAGAGCCGGGAGTATTGTCCCGGCTCTCATGTCGTTTCTTCCGGCGCTAGGAACAGCGAGTGGACGACCGGGGAGGGGACGAAGCGTCAGCGGCGGGCAGCGCCCAGGCGCGGCAGGCGCGGGATGTCCGCCTCGGCTCCCGCAGACGGCGGCACGATGATCTCCTGGGCGGCCGCGATCACCAGCCCATCCGCTTCGACGGTCAGGGTCGCCGCCGGGTCGGTCGAGCGCTTGATAACCGCCAGCGCGATGGGACCAAGTTCCCAGTGCAGTGCAGACGATGTGACCACACCAACGGCACCGTCTTCCCACAGCACGGGCGACCCGTGTGGTGGCAGGACGCCGTCCGAGCCATCCAGGTGCAGCAGCACCAGCCGACGCGGCGGATGACCCAGGTTGTGCACCTTCGCGATCGTCTCCTGCCCGCGGTAGCAGCCCTTGTTCAGGTGAACCGCCGAGCGCAGCCAGTCGAGTTCGTGCGGGATCGTCCGCTCGTCGGCCTCCGTCAGAAGGCGAGGACGCCAGGCCGCGATCCGCAGCGCCTCGAGCGCCAGCGTGCCCGCAACGGAGACCTCGGCGCCCGGCAGCGCGGCAACGACGTCGCTCAGCGACGACCGCGAAACGAGCAACTCGCTATAGGTCCACGCGGCTCCCGGGTGCGGCGTCGCGAGCGAATACTGGTGCCCTCCCGCCGCAACCTCAGTCCACGGATCGTGCCAGACCAGCGCCAGCCCATTCGGGGCGGCGACGGGGAGATCCGGTGTGCCCAGTGTGCCAATGGTCGCGAAGTCTTCCGTGCGGTCGGCAACCTCGACGCGAAGCATGAACCGCATCCGATCGAGCCACGCGTGAAGGCCTGCAGCCTCCGAGGCCTCAAGCAGCAGCCAGGTCGCTACCCCGTCATCCATCAACCGGATGTCGTACTCCAGTCGGCCCGTCGGGTCCAGCAGCAACGTCTCGGCCGACTCCCCCGGCTGGAGTCTTGCGATCGACTGCGAGGTCAGCGAGTCGAGCCAGGTCAGACGGTCGTCTCCCGTGATCGTGAGGACGGAACGGTCGGACAGGTCGACAATCGCCGTGCCTGCCGCCAGTTTCTTCTGCTCGCTGAGCGGATTTCCGTAGTGCTGAGGCGGCGTCTCGACTGCACCCGGCAGCTCGGCGAATGCGTCACTCCACACGAGTCAACCGCCCTGACGAATGCGTGCGCAGGTCTTGCCCGAGCGCGGCGATGTCCCACGCCCAGAGCAGTGCGCCCTCGACCAGCCCGTAGATGCGCGTCGCCGCTGCGTACTCCTTGGCCGTCGCTGAGCGCATAACCGCGTCGGTCGCGAGATCGATGCGGGGACCTTTCACGCGGCCGAGGTAGAGCTCATGCACCCCACCCGGGTGGATGAGCGACACCTCGATATCGAAACCGCCGACATCGTTTCGCAGGGTCTCCACGGCATCCGCTGTCACGAACGGCCGGTCGCCCACGCCCGGAAGCATCGCTGGCCCTGGGTCCCCGTCGCCGAGCGACCGGCTCAGCCGCCAGTACCCGGTCTCGGTCGCGAGCGGCGTCAGCTTCTCGTCGAGCAGCCACGTGTACGAGTTGTAGTTGAGGTATGGCAGGCCGTCCTGACTGAAGGACACACGCTGGCCGAATTCGTATTCGCGCACCTCCTCGCCGACGGTGTAGTGCACGACACCGCTGCCCTCCCAGACGCCGAGAAGCCACGAGAGCGGGCCGAGCTCAGCCGGAATGGAGGTATCGAGATCAAACATGATCGACTCGATTCAGTACGACGGTCGAAGTAGGGGGAATCAGCGCTGGCCGCGGAAAAGATTCACGAGGACAGTGATCGAGACAAAGGCGATCGCGATTACCGCAAGGCCGAGAAGACCAACGAAGAAGAATTCAAGCGCGACGACCATGGCTCAAGCTTACGCGAGACTGCCGGGCACGGGCGATCAGTGCGCGCCGCAACTGGCGACGATCAGCGCGCGACGATCGGCAGCAGGATGACTGTGGCGACAACCAGCAGCACGACAGACCCGCCGAGGCTCGCCATGATTCGGATGACCAGTCCCTCTTTGCTGCGCAGCGCGAGCTGGATGATGAAGGTGACGAGAACCGCGCTGGCCAGCACGATCGAGTACCAACGGAAGTAGCCTGCGGGCGTCGC
The DNA here is from genome assembly GCA_036499165.1 of Galbitalea sp. Classification (GTDB taxonomy): domain Bacteria; phylum Actinomycetota; class Actinomycetes; order Actinomycetales; family Microbacteriaceae; genus Galbitalea. The sequence goes on from DASYEE010000132.1 coordinate 29,581, forward strand.
AATCGTCACGACGAGCACGATGCCGACGACGACAAGCACCCAGACGGGGATGAGGGTGGCAAGTCGCGAGGTCACCCTCCCATGCTAGGGCGCTTGTAGACTGTCATCCACGCACTTTGGAGGGCCCGTGGCGCAGTTGTTGATCCTCACCTCTGCGGTCGACACTGACGTTCTTCCCGCACTGGGGTTGCTGAGTCACAAGACTCGGCAGATTCCGGCTTCCCCCGCGTCCTTAATCACGGCCCCGACCTGTGACCTGATCTTCGTGGATGCGCGGCAGGACCTGGCGAGCGCGAAGTCCCTGTGCAAGATTCTCAACACCACTGGCATCAACGTTCCGCTGGTTCTGATCCTCACCGAGGGCGGTCTTACGGCCGTCAGCCCGGACTGGGGCGTGGACGATGTCGTGCTCGAAACCGCTGGTCCCGCGGAGATGGATGCGCGGATCCGGCTCGTCATCGGCCGCAACGCTCTCGACAAGTCCTCGTCGAAGATCCAGGCCTCCGGCGTCGTTATCGATGAGGCGAGCTACTCGGCAAAGGTGCACGGGCGTCCACTCGACCTCACCTTCAAGGAGTTCGAGCTTCTGCGGTTCTTCGCGACGCATCCCTCTCGGGTCTTCACCCGCGAGCAGCTGCTGAGCGAGGTCTGGGGCTACGACTACTTCGGCGGCACCCGCACGGTCGACGTGCACGTTCGGCGCCTCCGCGCGAAGCTTGGCGACCTCGAGTCGCTCATCGGAACGGTGCGCAACGTCGGATACCGCTTCAACGTCTACGAAGATGAGAATGAGCGACTCAGCCCGATCGGTTCCTGACTGGGTCGTGCGCCTGGCTGATCGAGCACGGGCCGTCGATGGTGCTCCGCCCTTTTCCGACCAGGCCGTTGTCGACTACCGCACCGGCGCCCGTGAGCTCACGGCGGTAGACGAGGTGGCAGCAGCGCTCGTGGCCGAGACCGAGGCAGAATTCGTCGTCGACCCGGATGCGCGAGGCCTCCGCATCGGAACCGCCCTCCTCGAGACGCTGCTGTCGACAGCCGTCGGCCCGCGCCTGTTCTGGGCGCACGGCGATCATCCCGCAGCCAGGGCACTGGCGGCATCCCACGGTCTGACCGCCGTGCGGGAGTTGCTGCACCTGTCGCGGCAGCTCGCGGACGAGAAGATCCCAGTGCCGACCCAAGAGCTCGAGAGCTTCCGCACCGGCACAGACGAAGACGAGTGGGTCGCGCTCAACGCGCTCATCTTCTCTGCGCATCCGGAGCAGGGATCAGTCACCCGAGCCGACCTCCTGCAACTGGAGGGCGAGTCGTGGTTTGCTGCCAACGATTTCCTGCTGCTGCGAGACGCGAGCGGCCGGATGATCGGATACTGCTGGCTCAAGGTCGAGGGCGACCGCGGCGAGTTCTACGTCGTCGGCGTGCATCCGGATCACCAGGGCGAAAAGCTCGGCAGCCTGCTCTTCGATGCCGGGCTCGCGCACCTGGCCGCCCATGGCATCCGCGTCGCGCACCTCTACGTCGAAGGCGACAACACCCCTGCCCTCGGCCTCTACTCCAGCCGTGGGTTCACCCGCGATTCCATCGACATCCAGTACGTCGCGGACCGCCCGCCCGCTCCCGCTCACCGCGGCTCGTAGGCGGCGCTGAGTTTCCCCAAATGGCTGCTCAACCGCTCTGAGAGCAGCCATTTGGGGAAACTTAGCGAGCGAGAGCGGCACCGGGCCGAGTTAACGTCCCGTTTACCCGTGGGATCAACCAGCGGATGCCAGTATTGAGGGATGGAAACCGAAGCCTGGGTTGGGGACGCCGCCGTCGGTGCAGATTACGACGACGACTTCGACGACGAATCGTCGTCTGACGACGATGGAACCCTGCCCGCCGACCGTTACCTCGATCGTGAGCTGAGCTGGCTGGCGTTCAACCAGCGCGTGCTCGAGCTCGCTGAAGACGAGCACGTTCCGCTCCTCGAGCGGGTGAACTTCCTTGCGATCTTCGCGAGCAACCTCGACGAGTTCTTCATGGTGCGGGTGGCCGGGCTGAAGCGCCGCATCGCGACCGGTCTCGCGGTTCCGACGAACGTCGGCCGCACACCGAGCGAGGTGCTTGCCGACATCGGGGCAGCCGCACACGACCTTCAGGAGCGCCACGCTCGCGCTTTTGCCGACGTGATCAAGCCGATGCTCGACGACGAGGGCATCCACATCGAGACCTGGGCAGACCTCGGGGCGGAAGATCGCGCCCAGATCGACACAATTTTCTCCAGCCAGATCTTCCCGGTGCTGATGCCGCTCGCCGTCGACCCCGCGCATCCGTTCCCCTACATCTCCGGTCTCTCGCTGAACCTCTCGGTACGCGTGCGCAACCCGAAGACGAGCCGCATCGAATTCGCTCGCATCAAGGTGCCGCCGCTGCTGCCGCGGTTCGTGCAGCTTCCGGATGACGGTAGCGGCAGACAGCGCTTCATCCCGCTCGAAGACCTGATCGGCAATCACCTCGGCGACCTGTTCCCCGGCATGGAGATCCTCGAACACCACGAGTTCCGCATCACAAGGAACGAGGATGTCGAGATCGAGGAAGACGAGTCAGAGAATCTCATCCAGGCACTCGAGAAGGGTCTCCTGCAGCGCCGCTTCGGGCCGCCTATCCGGCTCGAAATCACCGGCGGCATGGACGACACGACCCTCGAGCTGCTCATGCAAGAGCTGTCCATCACCGACCAGGAGGTCTACCGGCTGCCGTCGCCGCTGAGCCTCGGCGGCCTCTTCGAGATCTTCAAGCTCGATCGGCCGACCCTCAAGTACCCGAAACACCTGCCGACGACGAGCGCCAACCTGCTGCCGACCGACCCGACCGAGGTTCCAGACATCTTCGAGTCGATCCGCCGCCAGGACATCCTGCTGCACCATCCGTACGAGTCCTTTGCGACCAGCGTGCAGACCTTCCTCGAGCAGGCGGCGACCGATCCCAACGTGCTCGCCATCAAGCAGACGCTGTACCGCACGAGCGGTGACAGCCCGATTGTCGAGGCCCTGATCGACGCGGCAGAGGCAGGAAAGCAGGTGCTTGCGCTCGTCGAGATCAAGGCGCGATTCGACGAAACGGCGAACATCAGCTGGGCCCGCAAGCTCGAAAAGGCTGGCGTGCATGTCGTTTACGGACTCGTCGGGCTGAAGACGCACTGCAAGCTCGCGCTGGTGATCCGCCAGGAGAAGGGCGGCGTGCTCCGGTCGTACAGCCACATCGGCACGGGCAACTACAACCCGAAGACCAGCCGGATCTACGAAGATCTCGGGCTCCTGACCGACAGCGACACCATCGGCAAGGACCTCACGCGCCTGTTCAATGAGCTCTCCGGCTACGCGATCGAGAAGAAGTTCAAGCGGCTGCTCGTCGCACCACTCCACATGCGCGGCGGCCTGCTGAAGCGCATCCGCCAGGAAGCTGAGAACGCACGAAGCGGGCTGCCGTCCGGTATCCGCATCAAGGTGAACGCGATCGTCGACGAGGCAATTATCGATGCGCTCTACCGCGCGAGCAACGCCGGGGTGCCAATTGACATCGTGGTCCGCGGGATCTGCTCGCTGAAGCCGGGACAGGAGGGCCTGAGCGAGAACGTCCGAGTCCGTTCGATCCTCGGCCGCTACCTGGAGCACTCCCGCGTCTTCTCGTTCGTGAACGGCGGCGAGCCGCAGGTCTTCATCGGCAGCGCAGACATGATGCACCGCAACCTCGACCGCAGGGTGGAGGCCTTGGTGCGACTCACAGAGCCCGGTCACCTCGCCGAGATCGACTTGATGTTCAACACGGACATGTCTGACGGCACGACTTCATGGTGGCTCGATGCGTCCGGCCTCTGGACCCACCACGCGGTTGACGACTACGGCGTTCCCCTTGCCGATGCGCAGGAGCTCACCATGAGAGAGATCTCCGCGCGCAAACGCACGGGAGGAGTGCTTCGATGACGGATGTCGCCGAACAGGCCCCGGTGCTGGCCGCCGGAGCCGTCTGCTGGCGCGTCGTCGGGGGCAAAGTCCGGATCTTGCTCGTACACCGCACGCAGCACAAAGATATCTCGCTTCCCAAAGGCAAGGTCGATCCGGGTGAGACGCTGCCAGAGACGGCGGTGCGCGAGATCGCGGAGGAGACTGGCCTGCTCGTCGGCCTCGGCGCTCCCCTCGGTCAGGTCGACTACCTCTTGCCGAGTGGTCGCGCGAAGATCGTGTACTACTGGTCGGCCGAAGTCGACGGCCACGCGGTCGAGGCTGCAACGTTCACGCCGAATGACGAGATCGCTGCTCTCGAATGGGTCTCGCTGAAGAAGGCGCGGAAGCTCCTCACCTACCCCCACGACGTCGAGATTGTCGATCTCTTCGCGGAGCGGTTCGAATCCGGCCGCGCCCGCACGTTCGCCATCGTGGTGGTTCGCCACGGCAAGGCGGTGCCGAGCGGATCATGGGATGGCCCGGACGCGACGCGTCCACTTCTGCTTCGCGGCACCGCGCAGGCCGCCAGCATCGCGCACGGTCTCGCCGCATACCGGCCGCGCAAGATCATTACCAGCACCGCAACTCGCTGCGTCGCGACGATCGCTCCACTCGCGCGTCTCGTGGGCATCGAGCCGAGCGAATCGGATGCGATCAGCCAGGATGCGTTCGAGCACGGAGAGTCTGACGTTGTCGGCGTGCTCGCCAAGCGCATGCACAAGAAGAAGACGACCGTGCTGTGCAGTCACGGCCCGGTGATTCCCACGATCATCAACGAGATCGCCGGTCTGACGAACACCCCGCCGACGCGCGATTTTCTGTCCATGGGATACCTCGCGACCGGCGAATTCTCCGTGTTGCACGTTGCGACCGAGCACCCCCTGTCTGGCATCGTCGCGCTCGAGTCGCACAGCCCATCTGCCGAGTAGCACCAGAAGTTCAGGAAACCACCGAAATGTTCGGTGTGCGTTAACCTCCCGTTTACCGCGTCTCCCGTTTCTGGTTAATCCCCGTCCGTACCGTCGCACGTGGTCGATAAGACCCCTGCTGCAATGACGGACGCCGAGATTTTCGAACGTTCACGCGCAGGCCTCAACCCTGAAAGGCACACAGTGAAGCTCAAGAATGTGGCGACAGTGGGCGCAATCGCGCTCGTTGCGGCGCTCGCCCTCTCGTCCTGCTCCAGCACAGGCACCGACCCGTCCGGCAGTAAGCCGGCAGCAACCACCAAGCTCTCCGGCACGATCACGACCGGCGGCTCGAGCGCGCAGGCCAACGCACAGCAGGCGTGGACCACCGCGTACCAGGCGCAGCAGCCCGGCGTCACTGTCAACTACGACAAGTCGCAGGGCTCCGGCGGCGGTATCACCAACTGGCTGGCTGGCACCTACGACTTCGCCGGCTCCGACGCTGCTCTCACCTCAGACCAGGAGACCTCGGCCGCCTCGGTCTGCGGCTCGGGCGTCGGTCTCAACATCCCTGTTTACCTCTCGGGCGTTGCGATCATCTTCAACCTCAAGGGTGTCACGAAGCTGAACCTCGATTCCGCCACGATCGCCGGCATCTTCGCTAAGCAGATCACCAAGTGGAACGACCCGGCCATCGCCAAGGCGAACCCGGGCGTCACGCTCCCCGCCGACAAGATCACCCCCGTGGTGCGTGCTGACGGCTCTGGTACGACCGCCAACTTCACGACCTACCTCAGCCAGGTCGCTCCGTCGATCTGGAAGTTCCCGGTCTCGACCGCATGGCCCGTCACCGGTGAGAGCGCCCAGCAGGGCGGTTCCGGCATCGTCTCGACCGTCGCTGCAGGCAACGACACCATTGGATACTCCGACCAGAGCTCGATCGGTACCGCGACCGCGGCATCCGTGCAGCTCGGCACCACGACGACGTACGTCGCCTACAGCGCCGCTGGCGCCACCCAGTCGTTCAAGGAGGCTGCCACCTCGAATCCTGCGGGAACCGGCGACCTGACCCAGGCCCTCGACTACACGAAGATCACCGGTACGAACTCGTACCCGATCCCGCTGCTGTCGTACGACGTGCTGTGCTCGCAGTTCAAGAGCGCTAAGCAGGCCGCGCTGGTCAAGGGTTACCTCGGGTTCATCACCTCGGCGACCGGCCAGGCCGTTGCAGCCAAGAACGCTGGTTCTGCACCACTGCCAGCGAATATCCTTGCTGAAGCCGCAACCTCGCTGAAGTCACTCAAGTAGTACAAAGCACCTACATCCCCCTCCGTCCGGCCTGCGACCAGCAGGTGGCTCAAGAAAGAACCCACGTGAGCACAACCCCCGCAGCTCAGCCAAAGGCTTTCGCCTCAGCTGAGAGCCGAACGGATTCCACGGGTGGATCATCTCGCCGATCTGGCGCTCCCTCACCACGAGGGGGCGCCAGATCGCCGCGGGTAAAGTCCCGCCCGGCAGACCGCATCTTCCGCGGACTGTCGACTGGCGCAGCATCACTGATCATGGTGATCCTGGCGGGCGTTGCACTCTTCCTGATCATCCAGGCCGCGCCAGCGATCGGTGCGGACTGGTCAAAGAACCAGTCGCTCGCCACCGGCGCAACCGGCGGGTTTGCCAACTTCTGGACGTACGTCGGCCCGCTTCTCTGGGGCACGATCTGGGTCTCGTTCCTGGCTCTTCTCCTCGGTGCTCCGGTCGCGATCGGAATCGCCCTCTTCATCTCGCACTACGCACCTCGCCGCATCGCCGGCATCCTCGGCTACCTCGTCGACCTGCTGGCCGCGGTGCCGTCGGTCGTCTTCGGGCTCTGGGGCATCTTCGTGATCCGGCCGTTCCTGAAGCCGCTCACGGTGTGGCTCAACCACGACCTCGGCTGGTTTCCGCTCTTCGGCGGCAATGCGTCGCCGACCGGGTCGACCATCTTCGCCGGCGCAGTCGTGCTCGCCGTCATGGTTCTGCCGATCATCACCTCGATCTCCCGCGAGATCTTCCTGCAGACTCCACGCCTCCATGAAGAGGCCGCCCTCGCGATGGGCGCTACCCGGTGGGAAATGATTCGGCTCGCGGTCTTCCCGTACGCACGCTCGGGTGTCGTCAGCGCCATCCTTCTCGGCCTCGGGCGCGCGCTCGGCGAGACCATGGCCATCGCGCTGATCGTCTCGCCCTCTGTCATCTACTCGCTGCTGGTCTTGACTGACGGCAACAACTCGCAAACCGTCGCGGCCAATATCGCCCTCAACTTCCAGGCATCAGACGGACTCCAGCGCCAGGCGCTGATCGGAACCGGCCTGATGCTTTTCGTCATCTCGCTCGCGGTCAACCTCGTTGCACGCGTCATCGTCAGCCGCACCGGCCCCGATGCCAAGAAACGAAAGACACAACGCAGGGCATCGGCGCTCGGAAACACCGATCCGGCCGCCCTGGTCGGCCCACTACAGGCCGATGGGCCGATCGCCGCCGAGATCGTTGACAGGACCCTGGAGCAGGAGTCATGACCGCGTCCGTTGCAGAGCGCAGCAAGAACCCCCGTGGCCCGATCGTCAACTCCCTGACTTCCGGGCAACTTCCCCGCTTCGTCGAGCTGTACACGCTGATAGCAGCGCTGGCGATCAGCGGCGGCTTCCTGTCCTTCCTCGGCTTCTCCATCGTCGGATGGCTGGTGCTCGCGGCAGTGATCTACCTCGTCGGGCTGGGCGTGCTCTCGTCCCTCGTCGAGAATCGTCGGAAGGCCAAGGACCGCGTCATCCGCGGGCTGGTCACGACGGCCTTCCTGCTCGCGATCATCCCGTTGATCTCCACACTGCTGACCGTCATCACGCGCGGCATTGGCGAGATCAACTGGCAGTTCATCTCCACGTCGACATCGAACGTGTTCGATCCGAAAACCCTGACGGTAACACAGCACCAGGGGGCGCTCCAGGCCATCGTCGGCACGCTCGAGATCACCGGCATGGCAACGCTGATCTCGGTGCCGATCGGCATCATGACCGCGATCCACCTGGTCGAATACGCAAAACCCGGCCAGTGGCTCGCTCGAACCGTGACCTTCCTCGTCGACGTCATGACGGGCATCCCGTCGATCGTCGCCGGCCTCTTCGCGTTCTCGCTCTTCACCATCCTCGAGGGGCCAAAGGCATTCAGTGGGTTCTCGGCATCCATCGCCCTCTGCGTGCTGATGATCCCGATCGTCGTGCGTTCGAGCGAGGAGATGCTGAAACTCGTGTCGATGGAACTGCGTGAAGCGTCGTATGCCCTCGGCGTCTCCAAGTTCCTGACCATCGCCAAGGTCGTCCTGCCGACCGCCATAGCCGGCCTCGTGACCGGTGTCACTCTCGCCATCGCCCGCGTAATCGGCGAGACTGCCCCCATCTTCATGGCGGCGAGCTTCACCAACAACTTCAATGGCGACCTGTTCCACAACCCGCAGCAGAGTCTCGCGGTCATGGCGTTCACCGGCTATAAGTACCCGACCACAGACATCCAAGGCTCCCTGAACTCGGCGTGGGGCGCCGCGCTGCTGCTCATCATCATCGTCGTCATCCTGAACCTCATTGCCCGCATCGTCGCCAGGGTGTTCGCACCCAAGGGCCTGCGCTAGACCATCACAACGAACGGACTGCCCGAACTGTGTCAAAGCGAATCGAAGTCAACGATCTCAACGTCTACTACGGCGACTTCCTTGCCGTAGAAGACGTCTCAATCACCATTGAACCGCGCACCGTCACGGCCTTCATCGGCCCGAGTGGATGCGGTAAGTCGACGTTCCTGCGCACGCTGAATCGCATGCACGAGGTCATCCCCGGCGCCCACGTCACCGGCGAGGTGCTGATCGATGGCAACGACCTCTACGCGCCTGGCGTCGACCCTGTTCTGGTCCGCCGCCAGGTCGGCATGGTGTTCCAGCGGCCCAACCCATTCCCCACGATGTCCATTCGCGACAACGTGCTCGCCGGAGTAAAGCTGAACAACCGCAGAATCTCGAAGTCCGACGCGGACAATCTCGTTGAGAAGTCGCTCCAGGGCGCCAACCTCTGGAACGAGGTCAAGGACCGCCTGAACCTGCCAGGGCAGGGCCTGTCGGGTGGGCAGCAGCAGCGCCTCTGCATCGCGCGCGCAATCGCGGTGTCGCCGGAGGTCATCCTGATGGACGAGCCGTGCTCCGCGCTCGACCCGATCTCGACGCTCGCCATTGAAGACCTGATCGAAGAACTGAAGCAGGAGTACACGATCGTGATCGTGACTCACAACATGCAGCAGGCCAGCCGCGTCTCCGATCGCACGGCGTTCTTCAACATCGCGGGAACGGGAAAGCCGGGCAAGCTCATCGAGTTCAACGACACCAACACGATGTTCTCGAACCCGACCGTGCAGGCCACCGAGGACTACGTCTCTGGCAAGTTCGGATAAGCAGAACTGTCGCTGGTTGAGCTTGTCGAAACCAGCCCTGACTACGCGCTCGGGATCGCCACGATAGGCGTCGTGGTCGGCTTCGAGGATCCGCCGTCCGGTTCGACCGTGACGCCCACGGCATCGCCCTCCGCCATCGTTCCATCGAGAACTCGCCAGGTGCGCGACCCGGACTCCTCGAACAGGCCGGCCGGTTTCGGCGTACCGTTCGGATCGATGTACCAGGCCTCGTAGGTCTTGCCGCCCGGCAACTCCTTCAGCCCGTTGACGATGATCGCCGACTTGCCGAGCTTGGCAGACCAGACGAGCGTCGCGTGCCCGCCGGTCGAGACCGTCGCCGCGGCATGCTGCGCATCCGGAGCGGAGTTGATTGCCGCGAGGGCATCGGCCTGCTGCTGTGCGTGCATGTTCTGGCCGATGAGGCCAGCCCCTAAGAATCCGCCGATGATCACGACGATCGCTGCAGCTGCAGCGGTGAGAATGGATGCTGGGCGCCGATACCAGCTGAGTTTCGTCACGTTCCCGAGGGCCGCAGGCGGGGCATCCTGCTCGCGCTCTTCTGCCTGAGCCGGAACGGCGCGGAGTTCGCGCACCGGAGAGATGTCGCGGGAGAGCTGCGGTGTCGTGGCGATCTTCGACATGATGCTGTCGCGAAGCTCCGGAGATGGCGTCACAGGGGTGGTCGCAAGGCCAAGCAGCACGGCTGTATCGGTCAATTCGGTCACCTCGTTTCGCAGTTGTTCTGATGAAGCCATGTTGGCCTCGAAGTCGGCGCGCTCGCTGTCGCTGAGTGCGTTCAGTACGTAGGCGCCGGAGTCAGCAGACTTCGACTTATCGCGTTCGGTCACGATGCCACTCCCAATTCGTCTCGCAGGCGGATCATCCCGTCTCGCAGCCGCGTCTTCACCGTGCCTATTGGCACGCTCAGTAACGCTGCGACTTCACTGTGACTGTAGCCGCCGTAGTACGCGAGCGTAACGGCCTGGCGTTGGAGTTCCGTCAGCCGTTCCATCGCCTGCTTCACCTTCTCGTGCTCTACCTTGATTTCGACTGATTCCGACACCGAGTCATACTCGGTCTCGAAATCGCGGATCCCTATCCTCGTGTCCCGGTCCCTCGTCGACTGCGACGAACGGATGCGGTCAACAGCGCGCCTGTGGGCCATCGTCATGATCCACGTCGCCGCGCTGCCCTTGTTCTGGTCGTACCTCTTCGCGGTCTGCCACACTTCGAGGAATATCTCCTGCGTCACTTCTTCCGACTGCGCGAAATCCTTCAGCAGCCGCCTGACAAGCCCGAGCACGCGCGGCGCGATCTGGTCGTAGAGCTGGCCGAATGCCACCTGGTCACCCTCGGCCACAAGGCCAAGGATGTCGCCAAGAGAAACCGGGACGTCGCCGTCCAACGGCTTTTCGCGTTCAATCTCAGAAGTCACGAGACTAAGCATGTCAGGTGCGTTCGATCGGGCTAAGCGCGTGGCCGAAAGACGGTGGGCCTTGTAATTTCGTCGTCGACATGCAGTTGATTCGGCGCGCCGCGCAGATCGGATTGGATCGGATGCAGGCACTAGGCGAAAAGAGTGAACCCGGGCCGCAGAACGCCTCTCGGCGCAAGGCCGCTCGAAGCGGCTATTAGTGGAGCCCGGGGTTACTGCGGCCCGGAGCTACAAGTTTACCCGACGAGCGCCGCGGGGTTTGCGGAGGGCAGGTCTCGATAACGCCGGCTTCGCGCGGCTACTCGACCAGCGGGAGAGGCTGCGCGCGGCTACTCGACCAGCGGGAGAGACTTCGCGCGGCTACTCGACCAGCGGGAGAGGCTGCGCGCGGCTACTCGACCAGCGGGAGAGGATTCGCGCGGCTACTCGACCAGCGGAGTCATGGCGTCAGTCGAGCTGACCCGCGCGCTGCAGTCGGGCGCAGGTGGTGAACTCGTCGGCGGTGATCGCGAAGCGATCGGCCCGTGAGGTGAGTTCGGTGGCGCGCTCCGGGCTGGTGAAGTCTGAGTCATCCGCGATGCTGGTCGCGCCCGCAGCGCAGATGCGACAGAAGGCGGCGGCGCGGTCGAGCGCGATCGCGAAGTCACCGGTAAACAGCCCCCGCAGGATCTCGTCGGCCAGGGCCGTGATCTCCTCCGGCCCGGTTGGCATTGGGGCCCCGGCGACCACGGTGTCGATCGTCTGCAAAACCTCGCTGCCGCGCTGGAAGAGGAGGCTCGTGCCATCCGGATCCTGCCTGATCAGGACCCGCATGAGGTAGATGCGCCACAGGGCGCCGGGCAGGCTGCGCGGACTCGAACGTGCCCAAAGCTCGGCGATCGCGTCGATGCCGTGCGCATCCGTGTAGGCGATCAGCCGCGCGATCACCTCTGGATCGTCGGTGTCTCTCGCCCGATCGACAAGCGCGTGCGCCGTGTCGTGGGCTGCGCGCAGCACTGCGGCCGGGTCTTCCCCGCCCTCGTACGTGTCGAACTTGTCGCCCGAATACTGCGTGGGCTTATGAAAGTCGTCGGCCATCGCATCCAGCCTACGGCTCCCCGACCCGGCCTATCCAAACGTGAACGAGTAGGCGGTCAGCCCCCTCGACAGTTGGATCGTGACGGTCGAATTGCGGTAGTCGCCCTTCGCCAGGACATCGCGGATGTCCGGTGGACCGGACACGGGGATCGTGCGCGTTCCCTCCGAATCGGTGACGGTGAGCGTCCCCGTGCCACCGACGTTCAGGTAGACATGCGTGCCCTCGTAGTGGAGCCGAATACCCGCGTCGTCACTCTTCGCCGTGATGGATTGCGAGGCGACCGCGAACGTGCCGGTGAAGGCGAGGTCGTTCAGCGGCAGCGATCCCGCCGGATACGAGTATGTCGTCGTGCCGCTCTTGTATCCCTGCGGGCTCTTGAAGCCGTCCTGCGGGGCACGCTCCGAGCCGAGGTAGGTCTCCGGGGTCAGCGAGCCGACTGGCGTCGTGTCCGGGACGTCGGTGGCCTTCGGCAGGCTCACCGACGGGTTCGCGTCTGTCAGCAGCTGCCGGATCTGCGACTCAGTGTTGCCGTAGTCCCCTTCACCGAAGGCGATGTGGCGTACCTGCCCCGTCGCGTCGATCAGGTACTCGGCCGGCCAGTACTGGTTGCTGTATGCGTTCCAGGTCGCGAAGTTGTTGTCGAGAGCCACCGGGTACTTGATGCCCTGTGACTTGGCGCTTGCCATCACGTTCGACTCGACGTGCTCGAACGAGTACTCCGGCGCATGCACGCCGATGATCTCGAGTCCCTTGCTCCTGTACGACTTGTACCAGGCATCAAGGTGGGGCGTTGCCCGCTGGCAGTTGATGCAGGAATACGCCCAGAAGTCGATGAGCACGACCTTGCCCTTCAGGCTCGCCAGGGTCACCGGCTTGTCGTTCGCCGTGTTGAACCAGGCCGTGATGCCGGTGAAGGCCGGGGCGGTTCCGCAGTTGACGAGGTGGCTCGCGCCCTCAACGCAGGCGGTGCTGCCGCTGGTCGCCGACCCGCTCGTGCCGGATGCCGCGGACGACTTCGCATCGCCGAACCCGACGGCACCGAGACCAGCGCTCGCCGCCTGCAGAGTGCTCGTGTAGTCCGGCACAAGGCGAAGCAGGAGCGTCGGGATGTTGAACACAGGGATTACCGCGATGGCCAGCACCAGCATGGTCGCGCCCGCGGCAATGCGGATGCCACGCTGGTGCCGCCGGAACGACTTGATTCGCTCGGCGAGACCGCGACCGGCAAGCGCAAAGATCAGGAGCGGGATCGCGACGCCGATGGCGAAGGCGGCCGTCTCGAGCAGCGTGGATGCGCTGATATTGCCGGTCGCGCCTGCCGCGGCCACGAGGGCGAGCACGGGACCAGCGCACGGAACGAACACCGCTCCAAGGGCGATGCCGAGCAGGAAGCCGCCGCGCTCCCCCTTGGCTTCACGCTGCGGGATCCAGGCGAACGGCTTCTCCAGCAGGCGCTCGATCGGCGGGAAGATCAGGCCGAGGCCAACGAGCACGAGCGCGACGATGCCGATCCAGATGATGGTCTCCTGCGGCAGGTGCAGAAGACTCAGCACGAACGAGCCGGCGAGGGTGAACACGCTGAAGCTGAGCACCAGCCCGAGCACCACCATGTAGGGCCTTCGGCCGCCGAGCGCGCTGCGCGTCGTAAGGCCGTCGCGGGCAGACTCCGTGCCACCGCCGAAGAAGATCACGGGAAGCACAGGGATGATGCACGGCGAGATGCCGGTCACGAGCCCGCCAAAGAACCCGATCAGCAGTACGCCCACGCAACACTCTCCCAAATTGGTCGCGCGGTGCCGGTGCCCTTGCGCGCCGGCAAATCACGCTACATTTGTATCCGCGGGCCTCTAGCTCAGTTGGTAGAGCATCGGACTTTTAATCCGCTGGTCGCGGGTTCGAGCCCCGCGGGGCCCACCGCAAGTATTGCCCCCGATTCCCCTGTGTTGGCTGGGATTGCCCCCGAGAATCGCAAACCGTTCCGATCTCGTAAGAAGTTGCCATCGCCGCGGGTCCCTGGTGGGGTTCCGGGAGCTCGCACCGCGCGGATTCGCCCATCAGCGAGCCGGAAGGAAGGGGGGCCTCCGCGACAACCCGAATGTCACGGAGGCCCAAAAGGGGCACACCCGCTTACCCTAGTCGGCGGCCCCCGGTATCAAATGTACCCCGGGGTACAAGCAACAATCCACAAAAAAGGGGGCGCGGCGGATTATTTTCTTATCCGGTAGCAACAAGTTCCGCGAACCGACGCGGTTAAGTAATCCGCGCGTCAACTCCAGGCCACTCCGTGCGCGGCTGATCGCCTCGTGCTCCCCCAGGTCCATCCGCCGAATAGACTCGAATCGCTGACCCAGATCGACGGGAGCGGAGATGGCGACAAGGCGGGGGCGCGTGATGCGCGGCCTGGTCGCAGCCACGGTCGCGGTCTTCGCGGCTGCGTTCGCGCACGTACTCGCCGGTGGATCGACGCCCGACTTCGGCGGGTTGGCGCTCGCCTTCGCGTTCGCGACGCTGGCATCGATCGCTCTCGCGGGTCGAACGCTCTCGCGGGTTCGGATCGGGGTCTCGGTCATCCTCAGCCAGGGCGTCTTCCACGTGCTCTTCGACCTCACGGCCACCACGCAGGTTGCGCACACGACCCACACCATGGGCATGAACATGGACGCCACGATGCCGACGGTCTCGACCGGCCCGCTCATGCTGGGCGACGGATGGATGTGGCTGGCCCACGCCGCTGCCGCCGCTGTAACGATCGTCGCGCTGGCGTGGGGCGAACGCGCGTTCTGGGGACTGCTCGAATCCGCGCGGCTCGCGCTCTGCCTTGCGCTGCAAATGGCCGGGGTTCGCGCCGAATCCGCGCAGCCGGCTCAGGTACCTGAACCGTCGCCACGGGCTTCGGGCGGGATGTCGGCCGTGTTTTTGGATGCCGGACTGTGGCGGCGCGGGCCGCCCTCCGCATCCATCGCATCTGTCTGAGCCACTGCGCTCCGAGGATGCGCCACGCACTTTTTTCGCATCCACCGGTCGCGCTCGCGCGGTCGAAGAGAAGGACTTCAGCATGAAAAGAATTACCCTTGTGCGCCTCGGCGCGGCCACCGCAGCCGTCGGCATTTTGGTGCTTGGTGCACCGCTTGCCGCCGACGCCCACGTGAAGGTGTCGCCGAATGCCGCTTCCGCCGGCGATGACATAGCCCTGACCTTCCGCGTGCCGAACGAGTCCGCCACCGCAGGCACGGTGAAGGTCGAGATCGATCTGCCGACGACGACGCCGTTTGCCGGCGCCGACTACCAGCCCGTGGCCGGTTGGACGGCACAGGTCATCAGCCGGAAACTGCCGAAGCCGATCAAGAACGACGGGGTCGAGGTGACGGTGGCACCGACGAAGGTCATCTTCACCGCCGACCCAGGCACGAAGATCGGGCTCGGCCAGTTCCAGGAGTTCAACCTGGCTCTGGACCTGACCCCAAACACCGGCAGCGTCGAGTTTCCGACCTACCAGACCTACTCAGACGGCACCGTTGTGAAGTGGAATGAGAAGACTCCGGCGTCGGGAGACGAACCGGAGAATCCGGCGCCGACGCTGTACATCAATGACGCGCCTCCCGCGGGCGAGGGCGGAGACGGGGTCACACTCGCAGCGACGGATGCCGCCAGCTCGACCGCGACATCCGCCCTGGTGCTCGGGTCGGCCGGTCTCGCCCTCGGGGTGATCGCGCTGGTGCTCGGGGCGTTCGCGTTCGTGCGCACAAGGCGGTCGTAGCGGACTGACACTCGTGCCTTCGTCGAGCGAGAATGGGGTGGTGGGCACGGTCGTGATTCGAGAATTCAGGTCGTCCGACACTCCCGTGCTTACCGAACTCCTGCACCGCGCGTACGCGGAGCTGGGCGCGTCCGGGCTGAACTTCACCGCCGTCGACCAGAGCGATGCGACCACCGAATATCGGGCGTCCGCCGGTCACTGTCTCATCGCGATCGACGACGGGCAGCCCATCGCGACGCTCACGATGAGCCTGCCCGCATCGAAGACCCTGCGTTCGATGTTCCCTGCCGCAGACAGCGAGGATGTCGCCTGGCTGAACCAGATGGCCGTCGATCCGGAGCGGCGTGGCACGGGGCTTGCCCGCACGCTCTGGCTCGAAGGCCTCGCCTGGGCGATCGAGCGCGGCGCAACCACCATCGGAGTGGATACGGCGCTGCCGGCCGAGCACCTCATCCGGCTGTACGAGGGGTGGGGATTCGAGCGCGCGGGCGTCGTTCACTGGGATGGCAAGACCTATGACAGCGCCGTGCTGCTGCGCGGGGCGAACTCGCCGGTCGAGTAGCGGCGCGAGGAACGAGCCTGCGTTATCGAGACCGGTTCGCGGAATGCGCTAGGTTTCGGCAGGCTCAACCAGCGACAGGATCGTCGAACTCCGGATCGTCGAGCGACGTGTCAATCAGCGCAAGCAGTGCGCGCGCGTAGGCGTCCGCCGCGGACTCCGCCTCGAATACCCGGCTGAAGCCCGCGATCGTGGCCGTGACGGCAAACCCGGTCTCGCTCACTTCGAGACGATGGAATCCGACGCGCAGCAGCTCGCGCAGCTGCGTCTCGTTCGGGAGCCACAATGCATCCTCGATTGAGACGGAGTCGAGCGCCCACTCCGTCGTGCCGTTGAAGCCGAGCACTGTGCCGGTCGAGAACTCGTGCGCCTCGACGGTCATGTCGCTCAGGATGAAGACCTCGTCATCGACCTCGATGCGGTCGATGAGGAACGCGTCGCCCGCGCGCGGACGCCACACCAGACCGGAGTCACGAAGCGCGCGAGCCAGCGGAACCGAGATCATGACTCGATGATCACTTCGCGGGCACCGTGTAGCGAATACCCCACGAGACCTGCCAGGTCTCACCCGGGTTCAGCCACTTCAGTGACTGGCCGGAGTTGAACGCGTCTGCCGGAGCAGTCATCGGCTCGATCGCGATGGCCGTAACCTCGCTCGATCCACGTGGGAATTCGGTGGTCGTATAGACCTGGACGTACGGGAACTCCTCGTCTTGCCACAGCGCAACCGAGCGGCCGTCCGGCGCGGTGAGCACCGCGGAGACATCCCCATCGAACGTGACGTCGCCGAACGCGTCATCCAGTTCGAGGTCGCCGACCCGCTTGCCGCCGCGGAGGTCGTATTGGCTGCCCTCGACGGCGATCTCTGGGCTGACATTCAGCCGCTCGTCAACGGGAAAGCGCGTGGCCGCATGCACGGTGAGCATCAAGTCTTCCGTCGGCACGTCGCCGATCTGCAGGAACGGATGCGTTCCAATTGCGACCGGCGCCGGCGAGTCCGACTCGTTGGTAACGCGGTGCGTGATCTTCAGGCCGTCGTCGGTGAGCGCGTATGTGACATCGGTGTCGAGCAGGAACGGGTAACCGTGCTGCGGGTTGACGGTCGCGCCAAGGGTCACCGAGCCTTCCGCGCGCTCGACCAGGTGGTACGCGGTGAAGCGCAACAGGCCGTGGATGGCGTTGTGTCGCGCCGGCTCAGTGAGGTCGAGCTGCTGGGGTTCGCCGTCGAGCGTCCACTTGCCGTCGGGAACCCGGTTGGGCCACGGCACGAGCACGATGCCGCACGCGGATGGCGGGGTCGAGAACTCGCCATACGGCTGTGTCAGGTCGATTCCGCCAACGCGAAAGGTGCGGATGGATGCCGCGACCTGCGTGATGACGGCCTCGGCCTCCCCGAGCGGGGTCGAGCGATTGATCCTGAACTGTTCACCCGTTGGCGCGCGCATTTTCCCAGCCTAGACCGGTGAGGATGCGGCGAGGAGCACGTCGAGTCCGGCCGCCCTGAGTGACTCGACCGTGGCGGGATCCGCCGCCTCACTCGTAATCAGGACATCGAAATCGGTGACCGCGCCGATCACCCCGAGATGCGTCTGACCGAGCTTTTCCGCATCGGCGACCAGCACGCGACGAGTCGACGACGCGAGCATCCTGCGCTTGATCTCGGCCTCAGGAAAGTTGACGTTCGTGACGCCGTTCGCGCGGTCGATGCCGTTGCAGCCGATGATGGCGAGGTCGGCGTGCACCGACTCGAGGAACGCGGATGCGCCGGGGTTGACGAGCGAGTGCTGCAACGGCCGCAGGGTCCCGCCGGTGAGGACGACCGTGAAACGCGGCAGGGCGGCCTCGAGAGCCAGGGCGATCGAGAGACCGTTGGTGATGATGGAGATGTCGGCGAGGTCGTCACGCCTCACGAGGGCGTTCGCGACGGCGAGCGCGGTCGAGCCGACGTCGAGGATGATGCTCTGGCCGCTCGAGACGAGAGCCGCGGCCGCGATGCCGATCCGTTCCTTCGCATCCACGGCGAGCGCCACCGACTGCTCAAGCGCAAACTCGGCCGGCTGCGCATCGCCCGCTCGGGTCGGCATTGCTCCGCCATGGATACGCACGAGCTCGCCTGCGGTCTCGAGCGCGCTCAGGTCGCCCCGGATGGTCACGTCGCTGACGCCAAGCAGGTCCGCCGCGTCTCTCACGCGAACGAACCCACGACGACGCACGAGCTCGGCCAGGCGGTCGCGACGATCGATGTTCAGCTCAGGCATGCACCAAGAGTCGTGCTTTCGATATCGAAAGTCAAGAATTTTCGGTATCGTAAGTACATGCTGACTGGCGGAATCACAAAACACTCGAGCGCACTCGCCGACGGTCGAGAACTCATCTACTTCGATGACGCGGCTACGACGCTGCCGCTCGAACGCAAGCTCGACGAGCGGGTGCTCGACCCCCGACCCGACACCGCGACCATGCGACAGGACGTCCTGACCGGCGAGTGGATCTCCATTGCCTCCGCACGGCAGAACCGTGTGTTTCTCCCCCCGGCCGACCAGGACCCGCTCGCTCCCGCGACCGCCGCAAACCCGTCGGAGATCCCCGACCAGTACGACGTCGCCGTTTTCGAGAACCGGTCGCCGTCGTTCGGTCCCGCGCTCGACGGGCCGGATGCGCCCCACGGCCTCGCCGATCTCACCTCGATCGGACTTGGCAGGCAGTTCACTTCCATCGGCCGCACGGAGGTCGTGTGCTTCAGCCCAGAGACGAGCGGTTCGTTTGGAACACAGACTCCCGCCCGCGCGCGCACGGTGATCGAAGCGTGGGCAGACCGGACGGCGGCGCTGTCGGCCCTGCCGGGCATCCAGCAGGTCTTCCCGTTCGAGAATCGCGGTGAGGCGATCGGCGTGACCCTGCATCATCCCCATGGCCAGATCTACGCGTACCCGTACGTGACGCCGCGCACCTCGCGGCTGCTCGACTCGATCGCGAAGGTCGGGCCGGACCTGTTCCAGCGCATCCTCGATACTGAGCGTGAGTCGCCGCGCGTTGTCCTGGCGGGCCAGCACTGGACCGCATATGTGCCGTTTGCTGCACGCTGGCCGATCGAGGTGCATATGCTGCCGCACCGCCACATCCCCGACTTCGCCGCGACCAACGAGGCCGAGCGTGACGAGCTCTCGCGGCTGTACCTCCGGCTCTTGCGCGGAGTGGATGCGCTCTACGGCACCCCGACGCCGTACATCGCGGCCTGGCACCAGGCGCCGGTGAACGTCGGCCGCGACGATGTGCGTCTCAGGCTGCAGGTGACCTCGCCGCGCCGCGCCGAGAATAAGCTCAAATACCTGGCTGGCTCTGAGACAGCGATGGGCGCGTTCATCGCCGACGTTCCCCCCGAGATTTCCGCCGCAAATTTGAAGGAAGCGCTCAGTCGCGTTGAGGAGTTTTGACCAGTGAGTGACATTCGAGACGAAGTCTCCTTCAATTTCGCGGACATTTTCGGGTACGAACCGTCCGGGCTGTGGTCGGCGCCCGGGCGCGTGAACCTGATCGGCGAGCACACCGACTACAACGAGGGGTTTGTGCTGCCGTTCGCGATCAATCGGCGCACGGTGCTGGCGCTAGGGCTGCGGGATGACGCTCGCATCCGTATTGGCAGCGAGTTCGCAGACGAGGTCGTCGAGATCGCAATCGCCGAGCTGTCGCCGGAGCACCTGTCCGGATGGTCGGCCTACCCGCTTGGGGTCGCCTGGGCTCTCGGCCAGCACAGCGCAGACCTCGCCGCGGTTCCCGGCGTCGACATCTACCTCGACTCATCCGTTCCGGTTGGAGCGGGGCTCTCATCCTCCGCAGCGATCGAAAGTGCGGTTGCCGTTGCGCTGAACGACGTCTGGCAGCTGGGGCTCGACCGGCAGACGCTCGCTAAGGTCGGCCAGCTCGCAGAGAACAAGGCCGTTGGTGCGCCGACGGGAATCATGGACCAGTCGGCCGTGCTGCTCGGTCGCCAGGACTCAGCGGTGTTTCTCGACTGCAGGAGCCTCGAATCCGAAACAGTGCCGCTCGGGTTCGCCGAGGCCGGCCTGCAGCTCCTCATCATCGACACCGGCGTTACCCACGCGCACGCCACCGGTGGATACGCCGACCGGCGCCGCTCGTGCGAGGCCGGCGCGAAGGCCATGGGTGTTCCGGCGCTTCGCGATCTCGGCCTGGACGACCTCGAGCGCGCGAGAGCGATTCTCGACGACGAGACGTTCCGTCGGGTGCGTCACGTGGTGACGGAAGACCAGCGCGTCCTCGACACCGTGCGGCTGCTGCGGGAAGAGGGCCCGACGTCGATCGGCGAACTGCTCGACGCATCCCACGCATCCATGCGCGACGACTTCGAGATCTCGGTGCCCGAACTCGACCTCGCCGTCGAGACAGCGCAGGCGAACGGCGCCATCGGGGCGAGGATGACCGGCGGCGGCTTTGGCGGATCGGCTATCGCCCTCGCCTCGGGCGGGGACATCTCCCGCATCCAGGTCGCGATCGACGGCGCATTCGCCGAGCACGGATTCCAGCAGCCGACCATGTTCGTGGTCACCGCGTCGGATGGCGCGGCGCGGGAGTAGGCCGATCCCGGCCCGGTAGCCTCGTGACGAGTGAAGGGGAGCGGATGACTCGCGTACGACCTGTACTACTGATCGTCGCGGTCGCCGCCATCGCCGCGCTGGCCGGATGCACGCCCACCGCGACTCCTGTCGGGTTGCCGACCTCCGCGGGAACGACCATTCCAGGCACCTCGCCGAACTCGTCCCCGACCGGGACTCCGGTCGCCACGCCGACGCCGACGAGCACCCCAACCGGCCGCCGAGCGATGGCGGAGTGCTGTTCACCATCACGGCGACCGCGGCCGCGACGGGCGGCAGCAACGCGAAGGTCCTCCTGACCGAAACCGTGTATGCCCCGACTGACACGGCGCCCGCCTCCGACCTCGCGCTTCTCACGCACCAGTGCTACGACTTCAAGACCGCATACCCGACGGCACACTTCATCACCACCTCGATCACGTCGAAGCTCGCTCCCGGCTCACCGGCCTGGCCAGTCGGTGTCGTTCCCATCGGCATGAGCGTTGGAGACTACTCGGCCTGGTCGGGCGACTACGGCGGCTTCGAGTCTGGCTGCGCCTCCGGAATCCTGAAGAAGATTCCCGGTGCCGTTCATGGCGTGCTGCCCATCCCCGCCGTCAATTCGGCTAGTGCCAACAAGGGCTGGGCGCGGAGCACCTACGGCTTCGCTGTGGCATGGGATGGCGAGACGAGCCAGATTCCCGCCGCGCAGCGCGTCGCGGTATCGAACTGCCATATCCAGTTGAGTCCGGCCGCCGCGGCCAACTCCTACTCAGCCGCGTGGCCAACGCATCCGCAGACCTCCGGCGGGGCCGGATGCGAGTTCGGGATCCAGACGTTCTAGATTGAGAGCTTGCGCTCCGCCGCAAGCACAACGTTCTGCAGCAGCATCGCCCGGGTCATCGGGCCGACACCGCCGGGGTTCGGCGACAGGTAACCCGCCACCTCGGCCACGGCCGGATCGACATCGCCAGCCAGCTTCGCCTTGCCGGACTCGGTCATCCCGACGCGGGTCACGCCGACATCCAGCACGGCGGCGCCGGGCTTCACCCAGTCGGGCTTGACGAGATGCGGGACCCCGACGGCCGCGACGACGATGTCTGCCTGGCGGACATACGCCGCCAGGTCATCGGTGCGCGAATGGGTCAGAGTGACCGTCGAGTCGATGCCCTTGCGTGTCAGCAGCAGCCCAAGGGGACGACCGACCGTGAGGCCGCGCCCGATGACGACGACGTGGCGACCGGGGAACTGCACCCCGTAGCGCTCGGCGAGCTCGACAATGCCTGCGGGAGTACACGGCAGAGGGGATGTCAGGACGCCCTCCACCCCCAGAACCAGGCGCCCCAGGTTTGTCGGGTGAAGGCCGTCCGCGTCCTTTGCCGGGTCGATCAGCTCGAGCATGGCGTGCTCGTCGATCGCTCCGGGCAGGGGCAGCTGCACGATGTAGCCGGTCACGCGCGGGTCGGCGTTCAGGTCTGCGATCGCTGCACGGACATCCGCCTCGCTCGCTGTCGCAGGCAGGTCGATGCGGATCGACTCCATACCGACCTCGATGGAGTCACGGTGTTTGCCGCCGACATAGCTGAGCGATCCGGGGTCATCGCCGACGAGCAGGGTGGCAAGCCCGGGTGTCACGCCCTGCGCTTTGAGCGCCGTGATGCGCTCACGCAGCTCATCCTTGATGGCGGATGCGGTCGCGACCCCATCCAGTTTCACAGCTGTCATTGGCTGGCTCCGTTCATGTGTCTTCGGTGAGGGGCGGCAGATTGCCCTTAATTCGCGAGAATTAGGGCGATGTGCCGCCCCTCACCGAGAAAGAGTGGGAAAACTCGTGGCGCTACTGCCAGGTGCCGGGGCTCGTGAGTCCCGGGTAGAGCGGGTAGCCGTCGGTGAGCTTCACGACACGGGCGCGCAGGGCGTCGACATCGGGCTCCGGCAGCAGCGCGTTGGCGATGATGTCGGCGACCTCGGTGAACTCCTCGTCGCCGAAGCCGCGCGTCGCGAGCGCCGGGGTGCCGATTCGCACACCAGACGGTGTCATCGGGGGGCGTGGGTCGAACGGTACAGCGTTGCGGTTCACGGTGATGCCGACGGAGTGCAGGATGTCTTCGGCATCCTGTCCGTGGATCGCGGCGTTGCGCAGGTCGACCAGCACCAGGTGAACGTCGGTGCCGCCGGTGAGCACGTCGATTCCTGCTGCGGTCGCATCCGTCGCCGTCAGCCGCTCGGCCAGGATCTTCGCGCCGCGAATGGTGCGCTCCTGGCGGTCCTTGAATTCGGGCTCGGCGGCGAGCTTGAACGCGGTCGCCTTGGCGGCGATCACGTGCATGAGCGGCCCGCCCTGCTGGCCCGGGAAGACGTTGGAATTGATCTTCTTCTGGATGTCCAGGTCGTTGGTCAGGATGAACCCGGACCGCGGGCCGCCGATCGTCTTGTGGACCGTCGATGACGTGACGTGCGCGTATGGCACCGGGGACGGGTGGAGGCCAGCTGCGACGAGGCCGGCGAAGTGTGCCATGTCGACCCAGAGGAGCGCACCGACCTCATCCGCAATGGCGCGGAACGCCTCGAAGTCGAGCTGGCGCGGGTAGGCGGACCATCCGGCGATGAGCACCTGCGGGCGCACCTCCAGCGCCTTCTCGCGCACGACATCCATGTCGACACGGAACGTCTCGGGGTCGACGCCGTAGGCGTGCGCCTCGTAGAGCTTGCCCGAGAAGTTCAGACGCATGCCGTGCGTGAGGTGACCGCCGTGAGCGAGCTCGAGGCCGAGGATCCGGTCGCCGGGGGTCGCGATGGCCGAAAGTACGGCCGCATTGGCGGATGCCCCGGAGTGCGGCTGCACGTTTGCGTACGCAGAGCCGAAGAGACTCTTGGCGCGGTCGATGGCGAGCTGCTCCGCGACATCCACGAATTCGCAGCCGCCGTAGTACCGGCGCCCGGGGTAGCCCTCCGCGTACTTGTTGGTGAGCACGGAGCCCTGCGACTCGAGCACCGCGCGCGGCACGAAATTCTCGCTTGCGATCATCTCGAGAGTGTTGCGCTGGCGGCCGAGTTCACTGGCGAGGACCGCGGCGATCTCCGGGTCAACCTCAGACAGAGGTGCCGTGAAGGAATTGTTTGGGGTCATGAATGTCTCCTGACATGGTCGAAGGTTGATAGAAAGCTCTTCAAGCACGTGGCCCAGGCGTACGGCCACTAACCGTGTCAGTCGCTCCCCGATGGTTACCCATCCGAACGCCAGTTGCGACGCTGTCAGCCTACCAGCGCCGAACCCGTCGCTGGTTGAGCTTGTGGCCACCCTGTTGCTGGTTGAGTCTGTCGAAACCGCCCGCACTCGCCGCCCACCAGTCCCGCATAGCCGTCGACCAGGTCGGGCCCAGGCTTAGCCATTAGGCAGTGCCGCGGGCGCACGCTATCACCAGCCGGCGGCAGCTCTGAGGCGGGTCGCTAATTCGGCCGGCGACGCGGACGTGGAATCAAGGACCAGATCGTCGAGCGCGGCCGCATCCAGTATTGCGCTCAACTCAGGCGCGCGACGCAGATGCCAGTCCAACACAGGGGAGTCATCCGCATGCCGCTGCGTTATGCGCGCTGCGATAACTTCAGCATTGGCTACGACTCGGCAGACCAGCACGCCGTCTGACTGCAACGCTTCCTCGTACCTCGGAACCTGCGCTGCCTCTTCTATTACGCCGGCGAGGACGAAGTGCTGGGCACCAGCACGACGATAGTTGTCGGCGACGTGCCGGAGATTTTCGAGCTCGAGTCGATGATTGAAGCGGTCGCTGGCGGGCGCCGGCCAGAACCGGCGCAAGCTGTCCAGGTCGATGAGAGCGTGCGGATGCCCTGCTGACGTTTCAAGCGCGCTCATGGCCTCAGCCAATGTCGACTTGCCCGCCCCAACGGTGCCATTAATGAAGACGCTGTCGACCATGGTTTGAGACTGCCACAGAACTTACCGTTTCGATTGTGCAGGCAGGCTTGTCTCGCGGGCGCCCCAGCCCAAATTATGCCCGGGCGCGGCTACTCGACCAGCGGAGTGGACGCAAGGAGCGCCAGGACCTCGGCGAGCGTTGGAGCGGTCGCGGGGCCGCGGCGGGTGACGGCAAGGGCAGCGCAGGCATTGGCTCGGCGAGCGGCCTCCCTCGGCATGACGCCGGCCGCGAGGGCAGCAAGAAAAGCGCCAGCGTGCGCATCGCCAGCGCCGTTGGTGTCGATCGCGTCGACCTCGAAGCCCCGGATGTGCTCGATCACGCCGTCGACGCCGAGCAGGCATCCGCCCGCACCGAGCCGCACGAGCACGTTGCCCGAGCCCGCGAGGATGTCCGCGGCCGTCGCGACACTCCCTTTGCCCGTGAGCAGCACCGCTTCGCGCTCGTTGCAGCTCATCCAGTCTGCGCGCGCGTTGGCGAGTGCCCAGACCTCGGGAGAGATCTCCGCGACGAGGGGACCAGGGTCGAGAAGCACCGTGTGCGATGCGTCGAGTGCGTCGAGCCACGGCCCGAGCACGCCGCCGTTGGTGCTCGGCAGCAGCCCGTAGCCCGAGACCAGCACGAGATCGCCGGGTCTCGTTTCGATCGATTCCACAGCAGACGTGGTGAGCTCAGCCTCCGCGCCGAAGACGGTGACGAAGGTCCGCTCGCCGCCATCGTCGACGAGCGCCAGGTCATACCCGCTGTCGCGCGCGCCGTCGATCGGCACCAGCGTCTCGATTGCGGCCGCAGCGAGCGACGAGCGCACGAGGTCGCCGAAATACCCGGTACCGTGGCCGCCGGCATACGCCGTCGGAAGTCCCTGCCTGACCGCAGCGACCATAGCGTTGAACGCTCCGCCGGCGGCGATGCTCGATGCGGTGGCGAGCACATCCGTGCCGCGCTCCGGCAGCGCTGGCACATTCGTCACAAGGTCGACGACAACGTTGCCGACACTGACCAGTCGCCGGCTCACGGGGCACGCCCGCTCACGACAAAGCCGCCCGCACTGCCAACAGCCCGTCGGCCACCCGCTCGAGCTCCAGATGATTCACGCGCGCCACGGTGTCACGCGCTTCGACCGGATACGCGTCGACCCCGTGGATTGCCCCACCGATCGCCCCCGCCATGGCCGCAACTGTGTCGCTGTCGCCACCGAGTGCCGCGGCCGCTCGAACGGCGCTCCACGGGTCATCCGGGAAGGTCGCGAGCACTCCGAACGCTGCTGGCACCGACTCCTGGCTGGCGAGGCTCGTGCCGATCACCTCGTAGATGCGGGTGAGACTGCGCTCCGGGTCAGCCGGTTCCGCGAGGTCGATGGCCAACCGGATGCGCGCCGCGACATCCGCCGCAGCGACCCAGTAGCCGCGCGCGGCGCCGAGCTCGGCCGCCGCAATCGCCGTATCGAACGCGACCCGCGACTCTGCGCCGTCGATCCCGGCGCTGACCGCGCCCGCCACAGCAGACGCCGCCGCGATCGCGACCCCTGTGTTGTGGCTGGCGAGACACGATTCGACCACGCGGTCGACGAGCGCCTCCAGGTCTGTCGTATCGACCGCGATACCCACCGGCGTCACCCGCATTGCGGCGCCGTTCGTCGTGCCGAACCGGCCGGATTCCGTCGCGGGTTCGCCCGCGATGACCGCATCGACGGCCCGCTTCGTGGATGGCCCCAGCAGGTCGAGCGAACCGCGCGCTCGCATCGAGTCCTCCCAGCGCACGAGCGCGTGCGCGAACGACTCCGGATCGACGTGACCCGCGCCCTCCACGAGAAGCCGGGCAAGCAGCAGCGCCTGTTCAGTGTCATCCGTGATGGATGCCGCAGCCATCCCGCGCGCCAGAGGATGATCGTCCGCGGCAGGCTCGAACCACTCGATCGACCCGTACCGGTCGGCGATCGCCTGGCGCGACATCAGCTGCGTCGGCATGCCGAGAGCATCGCCGATCGCCAGCCCGAACAGCGCACCGATCGCGCCCGAACGCCCGCTCACAGCGCCTGCGCGAACTGGAAGTGCAACCGAAAGTGATCGGGGTCGAGCAGGCTCTCGACGTTCTCGACCAGCCCGCCTTCCGCCGTGCGCGTGACACAGCGCGACCACAGGAACGACTCCCCCGCCGCTCGACCGAGCAGTTCGGCTTCCGCCGATGGCAGCCGCCTGATCTCGACCCACTGCTCACCCTGGGCGGCGATGAGTTCGGCGTCGCGCAGCAGTTGCGTCAGCGAACCGGCAGCACGTCCGTCCGCGACCGCCGCCATAACGGCTGGTGTCGCCGGAATCCTCGACCGCTCGTACGAAATGACGCCAACCCCATCCGCCGATCGGAGCCGGTCGATAACCACGAACCGATCGGATGTCTCCCCCAGCTCTGCCGCCAGCGCCGGGTCGTTGATCTCGTCGAGGTTCAGCACCTCGACGCGGGTCGCGACCCCGTGATCCTGAAGCGCGCGGGCCCAGCCGAGTTCGACATCCAGGGGGTTCCCGTCGAAGGTGACGAACGATCCCTTGCCCGAACGGGTCGCAATGAGCCCGGCCTCGCCCAGCTCGGAGAGCGCGGCACGAACAGTGTTGCGGCTGACCGAGAACCGCTCGGCGAGCGCCGTTTCGCCCGGCAGCCGCCGACCGCGCGGCATACTCCCCCGACGGATCTCGCCACCCAGCACCTGCACGATGTGCTCGTGCTTCAGCGGCGGCTGGCGCGACTCAGGCACGTCAGCGCCCCTCGGCGAGGATCGTCGCAGAATCGGTGATCTCGATGAGCGGCCCATAGAGTGCCATGGCGTCGATCGCGCGGTGGTGATCAACTTCGCTGAGCCCGGCGCAGGCATCCTGCACAACGCGGATGTGGATGCCCGCGTCCGCCGCCGCAAGCGCGGTCGAGATCACGCAGCAGTCGGTCGAGACCCCGACCAGCACCATCTCGTCGCTTTCACCCATCGCGGCAGCGAGGTCGTCGCCCCATTTGCCGAAGGTGGTCTTGGTGACGACCTGGTGGGTATCCGTCTTCAACCCCGCAGTGATGTCGTACAGCGGGTCGGTCGGCGGCACCAGCGCGAACGGCCACAGCTCGTAGTAAGGAACCCACGCACCGACGGGCTTCTCGGGGGCGACGAACCGCGTGAAGATCACCCGGTCGCCGAACGCCGACACGAGAGACGCGACGGTCGGTTCGATGAGCGCGTATCCGGGCGTCGCCCACTGGCTCGTCGGATCACCGAAAATGACCTGCATATCGATGACGACGAGCCAGGGGGCGTGCGCAGAACCGGTCACGGCCGGGGAACTCCGACGGGCGCCTCAGCGGGCAGGGTGTGGTCGACCGGAAGGGCCTCCTGGCGACGGACGGCCCTGGCGCTGAAGATCAGGGTGCCGAGGAATCCGATCAGCAGTGACACCAGGACACCGAGGTTTGCGTAGGCCCAGGCGTCGTGGAACTTCGTGCCACCCAGCGACAGGATGTAGCCCTGCCAGTTCAGCCAGTCCGGGGTGCCGTACGTGTTCGTGACGAGACCCCAGCCGAGCCCCGTTCCGAGGACAACGAGGATGATCGCGAGCGGACGAACATTGCCGTAGCGACCCTTCGGGTCATACAGGTCGCGCTCGCTGTAGTCCTTACGGCGCAGGAGAATGTCCGCGATCATGATGCCAGCCCACGCGGCCACAGGCACGCCCAGCGTGACCAGGAACGCCTCGAAGGGTGCGATGAAGCTCGACGCGTAGAACACGACGTAGATGGCACCGATGACCATGACGACTCCGTCGATTCCCGCTGCGGCGGGGCGAGGGATGCGGATGCCCGCACTCAACAGTGCGAGTCCCGACGAGTAGATGTCGAGCACTGCTCCACCGACGAGCCCCAGAATGGCGACGATCGCAAACGGCACCAGGAACCAGACGGGCAGGATCGAGGTCAGTGCGCCGATCGGATCCGCACCAATTGCCGCCGAAAGCTTGGTCGACGACCCCGCGAGCAGCAGGCCGAAGATGACGAGAACGACCGGGGCAAGCGCCGCGCCGAAGGTCGTCCAGCCGATGACACCGCCGCTTCCCGTCTTTCGCGGCAGGTACCGGGAGTAATCGGCGGCGGCGTTCACCCAGCCCAGGCCAAACCCGGTCATGACGAAGACGAGAGCCCCGATCAGGGCCTGTGTGTCACCCGACGGCAGCGAGGAAACCCGCGAGAGGTCGATGTGCGGAAGAGCAAGAACGATGTACACGACGGTCAGGACGCCCGTGATCACCGTGATCCAGAGCTGCAACTTCATGATCAGGTCGAACCCGATGACGCCGGCTCCGATGATCAGCACGACCACGATGATGAGGGCCACGATCTTCGTCGTGACGCCGCCGTTCCAGCCGAGCCGATCAAAGACGGTAGAGGTCGCGAGCACCGCGAGCGCCGTGAGTGCCGTCTCCCATCCGACCGTGAGAATCCACGAGATGACTGCTGGCAGCTTGTTACCGTTGACGCCGAACGCAGCGCGACTGAGGACCATGGTCGGCGCAGATCCCCTCTTGCCCGCGATCGCGATGACGCCGCAGAGGAAGAACGAGATCACGACGCCGATGATGCTGACGATCGTCGCCTGCCAGAACGAGATGCCGAAGCCGAGCACGAACGAGCCGTAGCTGAGGCCCAGCACCGACACGTTCGCCGCGAACCACGGCCAGAACAGGCTGCTCGCCTTGCCCTTGCGCTCGGACTCGCTGATGGTGTTGATGCCGTTCAGCTCTATGCCGCCGCGAGCCGGAGCCTCGGTTGTGGGGGTTGCCACGATCATCCTCGTTTCGTTGCACTGCCGTTCAGGAGCACCGCCGTCAGGAGCGCTGCACCTGTTCAGACCTGTTCAGTCCGTACGGAGAAACTACTGCGAGCCGCGCAACGCCGTCAAGAAGTTATTTCACGGCTCCTGCGGTCATGCCGCCGATCAGGTGCTTCTCGATGAGCGCGAACAGGATGACCACGGGCACGATCGCGATCAGCGAAGCCGCGAACATCTGCGACCAGTTCTGCTGGTAGGCCGTGACGTAGGAGTTGATGCCCACGGTCAACGGCTTCAGCGAGTCATCCTGGATCAGGGTGAGAGCGACGACATATTCGTTCCAGGCCGCGATGAACGTGAAGGTGACGGCGGTCACGACACCGGGAAGCGTCAGCGGAAGCATGATCCGGATCATCGTCCCAAAGCGGCCGGCACCGTCGATCGACGCCGCCTCCTCGATTTCCCGCGGGATCGCCCCGAAGAAGCCCTGGAGTATCCACAGCGCGAACGCGATGTTGAAGGCGGAGTCCGTGAGGATCAGCGCGCCATAGGAGTTGATGAGTCCGAGATCGTAGAACTCGCGATAGATGCCCACGACGAGGCTCGTCGGTGCAAACATCTGCGTGATCACGATGAGGCTGAGGAACGCGAGCCGTCCACGGAACGAGAACCGAGCCGTGAAATATGCGGCAGGAATCGCCACCAGGATGACGATGATCGTCGACGAGATCGCCACGATCAGCGAGGTCTTCAGCCAGTTCTGGAATGCCGGATCAGTGATGACCTGCACGAACGCCTGCCCAGTCCACGTCTTCGGAAAGAAGGTCGGCGGGGTCGCGAGAACCTCGCCCGCTGGACGCAGCGCATCCAGCAGCATCACGAGGTATGGCGCGATGAAGACGATGACGACAACAAGCCCGGCGACAGGAAGCACCCACCGGCGAGCGCCGTTCCAGCCCCTCTTCGGTCGGCGAATCCCTGTTGTTGGTTGAGCCTGTCGAAACCCGCCTGCCGCGCTCACTTCTTCTCCGCCTCTCGCCAGTTCACGAACCGGAGGTAGATGCCGACCGCGATCAGGATGATGAACACGTTGAAGATGCCGGCCGCTGCCGACTCGCCGACATCGTGCTGCGCACTCTTGAACGCCAGCTTGTACATGTAGGTGATGAGGGTGTCGTTTCCGAATCCGGGGTTCGAGCCGTTCAGGATCCAGTTGATCGGGAACGAGTTGAAGACGTAGATCATGTTGAGCACGACGCCGATCAGGATCGCCGGCCGCAGCAGCGGGAGCGTGATCTGCCGGTAGGTCTGCCACGCGCTCGATCCGTCGATTCTGGCGGCCTCGTAGACGTCCGTCGGGATGGCGTTCAGCCCGGCCACGAAGAGATATGCCGTGAACGGAATAGACACGAAGACCCCGACCGCGATCATCGACGGCATCGTGTAGTGCGAGTCACCGAGCCAGTCGATGGGCCTGTGGATGATCCCGACCGTGATCAGCGCCTGGTTGATGATGCCGTGGTAGTAGTCGAACATCAGCCGGAACAGCTGGCTCGAGATCACCAACGCCGATGCCCACGGCACGATGACGGCCCAGCGCACCACCCTGCGACCCCAGAACTCCTTCGAGAGGAATTGCGCGAGCGCCAGGCTGATCAGGATCGTGAGAATCACGACAAGCGCGACCCAGACGACGGTATTCCACACCACCTGAAGCAGGTCAGGGCTCGTCAGAAAGTTCACGTAGTTCGTGAACCCGGCAGGCCCGAGCCGCAGCCCGATGATCGAATACTTGTTGAAGGATGTCGCCACCAGCGTGATGGCCGGATAGACCACCACCCCGAGGATGAGCACGAGCGCCGGCGCCAGCCACAGCAGCGCCTCGAGAAGCGAGGCGGTACCGGGTGCCCGGCGGCGGCGCCGGGACCGGCGCGTCACCGCTACCGGTCCCGGCGTCACACTAGCCATGCTTGCTATTTTCCAGCTTCTGCCTGCGCCTGCAGGTCATCCAGGAACTTCTTCGGGTCACCGTTCGGTGCAACCGCGAGCCCGATGTTCTGCTTGATCGTGAGCGCGATCTTGTCCCACTCCGGGTCATCCGTCGGCGTGAGGTGGATGTTCGGCAGCGTGTCGAGGTAAACCTTCAGGCTCGTGTTGCTGGCGAACTCCTTGAGGCCCGACTGGGTGACGGGCAGGAAGCCCTCCGCCTTGATCCAGGTGTTGATCTCGGAAGGCGAGTAATAGAGCTTGTAGAAGGCCTTCACAGCCGCCTCGTTGCCCGTCTTCTTGAACGACATCAGGTAGTCGGTCACGCCGTAGGTCTGAGCGGCTGCTCCGTCGCCACTCGGCATCGGCGCAATCGCGTACTTGACACTCTTGTACTGGGTGTCCAGGGCACCCTGAAGCGGCGAGAAGCCGACGACCATGCCGGCCTTACCCTGCTCGAACAGCGAGAATGCGCCATCCGTGCGGTTGGTGTGGCCAGGGTTGTTCTGCGTCACCTTGTCGGTCACCGAGAGACTCTTCATGAACTCGAGCGTCTTCACGTTGGCGGCGGAGTTCAGCGTCCACTTGCCATCTGCCTTGAAGTCACCGCCGTTGTTGAAGAGCCAGATCGCGAACTCGGCCTGGGCCTCCTCCGGCCCGAGCGGCTGGGCGTAGCCGACGTCGCCGCCACCCAGGGCCGTGACCTTCTTCGCGTCCGCGACGAAGTCATCCCAGGTGGTGGGAGCAGCGGTGATTCCCGCCTTCGAGAACAGGTCTGTGTTGTAGAAGAGGGCGCGGGCCGATGACAGGTCTGGCATGCCGTAGAACTTGCCCTTGTATGTGCCGCTCTTGACGAACGCCGGGATGATGTCGGCCTTGGTCGCAGCGGGCAGCACCTGGTCTGAGTTGTAGAGAAGGCCGTCGGCCGCGTAGCTGGCATAGGCGTTCTCGTTCAGGATGTCCGGGACATCCCCACTCTGGATCATGGTCGACGACTGCTGGTCGAGATCATTCCAGTCGATGATCTGCAGGTTGAGCTTGATGCCCGTCTGCTTCTCGTATTTGGCCTTGAACGCGTTCCAGAATTTCGGCGTCTGGTCTTTGCTGTACTCGGCGATGACGACCTTGATCGACTTCACCGACCCTTTGCCAGAACTTGACGGCGCGCTCGCTCCACAGGAGGCGAGCATGAGGGATGTGACTGTCGCGGCTGCAGCGACGGCTCCCCACCGCAGGTATTTCTTTTTCATGGACTTCCTCATTCTTGGGGTAGTACCGCGGCTCGTACCAGGGATCCAAGTGCGGTGAAGGGATTACCAGTTTCAAGAAGCTTGGTGCCTCACGGCATTTACGTCAAGACCCCTAACAAAACTGCAACGAGGACGAAACATCTGCCAGAAGCCGTTGGTCGAGTAGCAGCGGCTGCGCCCGGCGTTATCGAGACCACACGCACGACGTGGGCTTGGTCTCGATAACGCGGGCTCGCGCCTCGCGCCGCTACTCGACCAGCGGGGAATCGGCTACGAGAAGCCGAGCTGGCGCGAGAGCACGGCGACACCGGCGCCGCGCAGCACGATTTCGTCGCCGAGGGCGGTGCGCCGCAGCACGAGATCGCCGTGGAACTCGGCCATCGTGCGCTCGCGCAGGGTCTCGATCGTGGCATCCGACAGCGGGCCGTCGATGAGTTCCGGCGGACCGCTCAAGACGATCTCGGCCAGGTTCAGCGCGCCGACGACCGGGGCGAGAGCGATCCCCAGGCGCTGGCCTGCGGTGCGCAGGATGTCGTGCCGCTCGGACTCCGTGGATGCCGCGGCCAGCCGCGCGTCCAGCCGGGGAGCCGCGAGCCACGTCTCGAGGCACCCGCGCTTTCCGCAGCTGCACTCCTCGCCGCCATCCGTCCCGACGACGACGTGGCCGATCTCCCCCGCCGCGCCCCTGCTGCCGTAGAGCGGGCTGCCGCCGAGCAGCAGCCCCGCCCCGACTCCGTGGCCGATCCGGATCAGCATCATGTCGCCGTCAGCGTCGCCGAAACTGTGCTCGGCCAGCACGGCAGCGTTCGCGTCGTTGACCACGACTGCTGGCACGTCGAAGCGCTCGGACAGGGCGCCCTGCAGTGGTTCGTCGCTCCAGCCGAGATTGGGGGCGGTGAGGACGACGCCATCGGAGTCGACGACGCCGGGCGACCCGACGCCGATCCCGAGAAGGGGCGCGGTTGCCTTCGCCACCAATCGTGCGGCCAGCGAGACGACTTTCGCCGCCGCTTCGTCGCCCGTGCTGCCGGCAAGGGCGACCTCTGCGCGCTCGAGCACCCGCCCATCGAGGTCGAGCACCGCACCACGGAAGGTCGAGAATTCGCTCAGATCGAGCCCGACGATCTGGAATCGTCCGCGGTCGATGTCGATCAGGGTCGCCGGCTTGCCCGGTCCGCCGACCTCGCGAAGCCCCTTCTCGACGATGAGGCCCTCGGCCATCAACCCGGCCACGAGCTCCGAAACAGTGACCCGCGTGAGCCCGGTCGAGCGGGCGACATCCGCCCGGCTCTGCTCCCCCGAGCCGTACAGCGTCTGCAGCACGAGGGATCGATTGTGCGCCCTCGCCTGCTCAGGCAGCACTTTGCTGCTCGGGCGCAGCGCCCGGCTTGTGAAGAAGCCATTCGGGCGCAGCTGGGACTTCGAGCGCGCTGCCGACGCGAGCGCCTGGTCGACGCGCGGCTCATCCTCGCTTACGCTCACGGTGGTTACGCTACCGCTCGATGACCCTTCGCTGTGGCCGCTGACGCAGCAGGGCGTCAGACACGATCACCAGCACGATCGCCAGCACGAGGATACCGAGGAACACCCGCGGCAGGGCGGTGAGCCCGAAGCCGGCGAGAACGAGAGATCCGACCAGTGCGCCGCCGCCGATTCCGACGTTGAATGCTGTCGTGTAGAAAGCGCTCGCGGTATCTCGGATGCGAGCGGGAGCCGCGTGCAGCATCCTGGTCTGGAGCAGCGGCGGCAGGTTCCCCATCGCAAGGCCCCAGACGAAGAACGCGGTGATCGCCAGCGGCAGCACCGACGGCACGACGGCCAGCACGAAGACGCCGACGACCACCGCGATCAGTGACAGCATCAGGCCGAACCTCGGACGCTTGCCCAGCCAGAGCGCGACGAGCACCAGCGATACGGCGCCCGCAATGCCATAGGCGAAGAGCGCCCGGCCGACGTTCGCTTCGCTCAGGCCAACCTCGCGGATCAGATACGGGGCGATGAACGTGTAGAACGTGTACTGCCCGATCATCGTGATCGCGGTGATCACACAGACGAACACCACTGCGGTGACCGAGTGGTCGCGACGCGGCACAGCGCTCGTCGCCTCCTCCTCGGTGAGGATCGAGATGCTGCCGGTCGGTGTGCCGACGACGATGCCGGCCGAGAGATGGTCGACGCGTGGGATGAAGCGGTAGACGAATGCCGCCCCGACGAGCGCGAGCCCTGCAAGGATGCCGAAGCTGAGGCGCCAGCCGACCGCCGCACCGAGCGCCGTGCCGAGCGGCACGCCGAAGACGAAGGCGAGGGATCCACCGCCCAGCGTGATCGAGACGGCCCGACCGAGGTGCTCCTTCGGCACGAGATACGCGGTGTACGCGCCGACGACCGACCAGAACACGCCGTGGGCGACTCCTCCGAGGATGCGCGAGATCACAAGCAGCGCGTAGGTGTACGAGAACGCGGAGAGCAGAGCACTGCCGGCCAGAACGCACAGCACTATGACCACCAGGGCGTGCCGTGGCACCCTGCGCAGCAGGTAGCTGAGCGGCGTCGACGAGACGACGACGGTGAAAGCGAACACCGAGACGGTCAGGCCGATCTGCGACTCGGTGACGCCAAGATCTGAACTCATCTCGGGCAGGAGGCCCGTCGGCAGCATCTCGATGGTGACACTGATGAACACCGCCACCGCGAGGGTGATCAGGGCGAAGTAGGGAAACCGCCCGGATGTGCCGGATGAGGGCGTGCGCGGATTGCGTGGCGAGGCCATGTGAACGAGGTTCCGTTCGAGGAGGGGCTGAAGCGTGGCGCCGCTTCGCGGGAGGCCGCGAACCGTGCGGCATCCTCATCAGCGTACCGCTTGCCCTCTACTCTTGACTCGTGGCATCGACTCACTGGATCCTCACCCTCGTCTGCAGGGACCGACCTGGCATCGTGCACGCCATCAGCGGCGCCATCGTCACCGCCGAGGGCAACATCACCGAGTCGCAGCAGTTCTCGAGCGCAGACAGCGGAACCTTCTTCATGAGGCTGCAGGTCGAGTCATCCATCGACCGCGCGGGTTTCGAGCGCGCGATCGCGTCAGTCACCGAGCGCTATGGCATGACCTGGCAGCTGGATGTCGTCGGTCGCCCTTTGCGCACGCTCGTCCTCGTCTCCAAGGCCGGTCACTGCCTCAACGACATCCTTTACCGGCAACGCGCCGGGCAGCTGACTGTCGACGTTCCGCTGGTGCTGAGTAACCACGACGACCTGCGCCCGCTCGCCGAGTTCTACGGGGTTCCGTTCGAGGCGCATCCTGTGACGACGCCCGGGCAGAAGCTCGCGTTCGAGGACAGGGTGCTCGAGGTCGTCGAGGAACACGACATCGAACTGGTGGCGCTTGCCCGGTACATGCAGATCCTCTCTCCAGAGCTCTGTGACGCTCTCGCCGGCCGGATCATCAACATCCACCACTCGTTCCTGCCCGGCTTCAAGGGCGCGAACCCGTACAAGCAGGCGCACGCTCGGGGCGTGAAGCTCATTGGCGCGACGGCGCACTTCGTGACGAGCGACCTCGACGAAGGCCCGATCGTCGAGCAGAACGTCGTGCGCGTCGATCATTCGCGGACCGCCTCCGAGCTCGTCGCGATCGGGCAGGACGAGGAGTCACGTACCCTCACCCAGGCCGTCAAGTGGTTTGCCGAGCACCGCGTGCTGCTCGACCAGTCGCGCACCATCATCTTCAAGTAAACGATCGAGGAGGCTTCCGCACCGTGACCATCCTCTTTGCAGGCGCTCGCAAGCTCGACGCCAACGGCCAGGTCGACGACTTCTGGATGCTCGTCGACGGTGACACGATCGCCGCGGTCGGCACGGGGCAGCGCCCGATCGCCGACGAGGTTGTCGACGTTGGAGGGCACTGGCTGACCCCGGGATTCATCGACCTGCACTCGCACGGCGCGGGCGGGTATGCGTACGACGACGGCGAGGAATCGATCCGCGCGGGAGTTGCGACCCATCACGAACACGGGACCACTCGAACCCTCATCAGCCTGGTCGCGAACCCCATCGAGAAGCTCGAGGAGAGCCTGCGCTCGATCGCGAGCCTGGCCGCATCCGATCCGCTGATTCTCGGGGCGCACCTCGAGGGGCCGTTCCTCTCGACCGGTCAGCCAGGCGCCCACAACCCGCGCTTCCTGCTCGAACCGCAGCCCGCAGAGCTCGACCGGCTGCTCGATGCCGCCCACGGGACCCTGCGCCAGGTAACGCTGGCCCCCGAGCTGCCGAACGCGTTCGACCTCATCGAGGTCCTGGTCGAAGACGAGATCGTGGTCGCGGTGGGGCACACCGATGCGGACTTCGAGACGACACGGCGGGCGTTCGACGCGGGAGCGCGACTGCTGACCCACGTCTTCAACGCGATGCCGGGAATCCATCACCGCGTTCCCGGGCCCGTGATCGCGGCGTTCGAGGATTCGCGGGTGACACTCGAGCTGATCCTGGACGGGATTCACGTGCATCCGGATGTCGCGGCTCTCGTCTTCCGGTCCGCGCCCTCGCGCGTCGCCCTCGTCACGGACGCGATGGCCGCGGCGGGCTCCGTCGACGGCGACTACCAGCTCGGGTCGCTGGCGGTGACGGTTGCCGACGGACTGGCTGTGCTGCGCGGAACGTCGACGATCGCGGGCTCGACCCTCACGCAGGACGTCGCACTGGCGCTCGCGATCGAGCGGCTCGGGCTCTCACCCGCCGACGCCGTTGCCGCCGTGACGCGCACCCCGGCTCGCGTGCTCGGGATGGACGCTCGGCACGGCCTCCTCGCGCCAGGCTATGTCGCCGACGCGGTCATCCTCACGCACGACTGGCAGGTCACCCAGGTCTGGGCCAACGGCTCCCCCCTCTAACACCCCGCCATCTCTCTGGTGCCTTTCGGTGAGGGGCGCCAGATCGCCCTAAAACCCC
>DASYEE010000133.1:0-45380 GCA_036499165.1 Galbitalea sp.
TGCCAGTGTAAAGGCACCTCCCGGCTTCCGCGAACGATCGTGCTCAATGGTTCGCCGACAACTGTGCACTCGCTGATTGCCCTCCGTTCACTCTCCCGGCACCCCGCGGTCAACACCGCTTCCTACTTTGGAGCGACGAGCACCTGCCGGTGCATGCGCCGTGAGGATGAGGGGACTGGCCAATCGTGGGAGTAGTTGCGATCATCCCCGCTCGCGGTGGTTCGAGAGGCGTTCCGGGCAAGAACCTGCGCCGAGTCGGGGGCCGCTCACTCGTGGCGAGGGCCATCGACGCCGCGACGGCCGCGCGCCTGATCGACCGCATCGTCGTGTCGACCGACGACCCGGCCATCGCGCTCGAGGCTCGCGCTGCAGGCGCCGAGGTCGTGCTCCGACCGGCCGATCTCGCGGGCGACACCGCATCCTCGGAGTCTGCGCTGCTGCACGCGCTCGACAAGCTGAAGCCCGTGCCGCGGGTTCTGGCGTTCATCCAGGCGACCTCCCCGTTCATCGACTCCGGCGACCTCGATGCCGCGATCGACCGCGTGATCAGCGGCGATGCGGACTCGGTCTTCTCTGGCGTCGAGAGCCACACGTTTCTGTGGAAACAGACGCCGGATGGCGCGGCGGGCGTCAACCATGAGTCATCCCGGCGTCTGCGCAGGCAGGACAGGGAGCCCGAGTTCCAGGAGACCGGCGCCTTCTATGTCATGCGCACGGCCGGATTCCGACAGGCCGGACATCGGTTCTTTGGCCGCGTCGGCGTCTGCGTCGTCGACGCGACTCGCGCGATCGAGATCGACAGCGAAGCAGACCTCAGGATGGCTGTGGCCCTCGCACCCCTGTTCGAGAGCGACACGGTGATCGACGTCGATGCCCTGGTTACCGATTTCGACGGTGTACACACCGACGACCGAGTGCTCGTCGGTGCAGACGGCCGTGAGTTCGTCATCGCTAACCGGTCGGACGGCGCGGGCATCGAGATGCTGCGCGGTGCTGGGCTGCCGATCCTCATCCTCTCCAAAGAGGTCAACCCGGTCGTGACGACGCGAGGGCGCAAGCTCCATGTGGATGTCCGCCAGGGTATCGAAGACAAGGCGACGGAGATCCGGGCGTGGGCTGCGGAGCGCGGCGTCGATCTCGCCCGCACCGCATACGTCGGCAACGATCTCAATGACCTTCCGGCGATGCGTTTGGTCGGCTGGCCGATCGCCGTCGCCGACGCGCATCCGGAGGTTATCGCATCCTCGCGAGTGGTCCTCACGCGACGCGGCGGAGACGCCGCCATCCGCGAGGTCGCCGAGCGCATCCTGCGGGCCGGGGCCGCGTCCCACCAGCTGC
Organism: Galbitalea sp.; assembly: GCA_036499165.1. Taxonomy (GTDB): domain Bacteria; phylum Actinomycetota; class Actinomycetes; order Actinomycetales; family Microbacteriaceae; genus Galbitalea. Next base: position 1,339 of record DASYEE010000133.1, read on the forward strand.
ATCCAACAACAAACACGAGGGAGCAACCATGGCCATCAGCCTGGGCGGAACTGCAGTAGGCGCCGGAGAACCCGTCTACGTGATCGCCGAGATCGGTCTCAACCACAACGGGGACGTCGAGCTCGCGAAGCAGCTCATCGACGTCGCGGCGGACGCCGGTGCGCAGGCCGTCAAGTTCCAGAAGCGGACGCCGGCGATCTCGACGCCTGAGCACATGAAGTCGCAGCTTCGCGAGACGCCGTGGGGCACCATGACCTACCTCGACTACCGCTACAGGGTCGAGTTCAACCGCGAGCAGTACATCGAGATCGGCGACTATGCGACCCTCCGCGGGCTCGACTGGTTCGCATCCCCATGGGACGAGCAGGCGGTCGAGTTCCTCGAGGACCTGAGTGTCGTCGCCCACAAGGTCGCGTCTGCCTCCGTCACCGACATCGCGATGCTCGAGGCGCTCAGCCGCACGGGCAAGCCGATCATCCTCTCGACCGGGATGTCGACCATGGAGCAGATCGACCGCGCGGTCGCCGTGCTCGGCACAGACAACCTGGTGATCCTGCACGCGACATCCACCTACCCGCTTCCGCCGGAGGAAGCGAACCTGCGCATGATCACGACGCTGCAGGATCGGTTCCCCGGTGTGCCGATCGGCTACTCCGGTCACGAGCGCGGACTGCAGATCTCGATCGCGGCCGTAGCTCTCGGTGCTGTCATGGTCGAGCGTCACATCACGCTCGATCGAACGATGTGGGGTTCTGACCACGCCGCGTCCCTCGAGCCGGTCGGATTCGAGCACCTGGTGCGCGATATCCGGGTACTCGGTGAGGCCATGGGCGACGGCGTCAAGCGCATCTTCCCCGGCGAGTTCGCCCCGCTGGCGAAGCTCCGCCGAACCCCGGCCTGATCCGGGCATGAAGACACTCGGAATCGTCGACTCTGACTCATATCTCAAGTGGGGAGCGGCGGCCCTCGCGCGCATGGACGGCGATCGCACGCTCGTCATCGTCGAGACCCCGACCCTTCCGAGCGCAGCGCAGCGCGCCGCAGCCGTCGATGGCCTCGACGGAGTGGGGCATGAGCCTCCCGTCGTCTCGCTCGCGGGGCTCCGCGCTCTCGTCCTCGAGCTGCAGCCGGATGTCGTCCTGCTGTCGCTGCGCGGCCCGCTGATCCGCGTCGTCCTTCGCGAAGTGCTCGCCGTATCGCGGCGCAGGCCGGTGTTCGTGTCTGGGCTGCCGGGGATCTCGTACCCGGCCACGCGCAAAGCGCTGACGTTCCGGTCGCAGGTCGATCTCATCCTGCTGCACTCGCGCCGGGAGATCCGGGAATTCGCGGAGTTGGCCGAGCAGATGGGGCTGCGGCAGCGATTCGGCCTTGCACGGCTGCCGTTCCTCGAGCACCCTGACTCCCTGGCCGGCGGGGCTGCACCTGTTCGCGACGAGATCGTGTTCGCGGTGCAGGCGAAGGTGCCGAGGCTTCGAGCGGAGCGGGTGCAGATTCTTGGCTGGCTGGCCGAGACGGCGCGCAGTCATCCAAATCATCGCGTGGTGATCAAGCTGCGCGCTGTCGCGGGCGAGGCGCAGACCCACCGGGAGTACCACCCGTACGACGAGCTGCTCGGCGAACTCGAAAATCGCCCGGCCAACCTGGTCGCAGAAAGCGGCTCGATGAGCTCGCACCTCGAGCGTGCCGCTGGCCTCGTGACGATCTCCTCGACCGCGCTCATCGAGGCGGTCTCGCTGGGGATCCCCGGGATCGCCCTGTGCGACTTCGGCGTCAGCAAGGGCCTCATCAATCCGGTCTTCGACGGCAGCGGCCTGCTGCAGTCGAGCGAGGAACTGATCGCCGGTCACTTCAGGGTGCCCAGGGGCGAATGGCTCGACGACAACTACTTCCACCCGGCGCATGCGAACGACTGGCTGTCGCTCGTGCGCGATCTTGTGGCCGAGCGCGAGCTGCACGAACTTCCGCTGCGGAAACTCGCCATGGGCAGGGCAGGCGGTCGCCTCCGCTATGTCTGGGATCGCAAGCGAGCGCTCGGTTCGCTCGACAGGTCACCGAGTGGGTACGCCGCGCTCGTGATCGGCTTCCCGGCGCGGTCGGTCTATCTCTCCGCGCGGCGCCTTCTGCGCCTCGCGAAGCGACGGATGAGTCCCCAGCGGGTAACGCCGGCCATCGCCTCGACGACGATCGCTCCGCCCATTTTGGACGACCCGGCCTCGCGTTCGCGGAACTCGATCGGCACCTCGACGATCGTCAGCCCGGAGTCGAACACGCGCATCGTCATCTCGATCTGGAACGAGTAGCCGCGGGAGTCGACGCCGGGCGCAAGCGCTCCGACGACGTCGATGGGATACGCGCGAAACCCCGCTGTGACGTCCTTGGCCGGCAGGCGGAGGGCGAAGCGCGCGTAGGAGTTGGCGGTGCGGCTCAGCCACACCCGCCGGCGTGACCAGTTCGATACACCGCCGCCGGCGATCCAGCGTGAGCCGATCACGACACCGGGCTGCGGGGTGGTGCCGGTCAGGGCATCCAGCATGGCGGGCAGGGCATCGGCCGGGTGCGAGCCGTCCGCATCCATCTCAACGACGCTCTCGTAGCCCGCGTCCCTCGCCCAGTCGAATCCCGCGAGGTAGGCGGGACCGAGGCCCCCCTTGCCCGGGCGATGGAGCACGTGAACGCGCGCATTCGCGGCCGCGAGCCGGTCGGCGATCGCGCCGGTACCGTCAGGACTGGCGTCGTCGACGATGAGCAGGTCGACATCGTCGACCGTGGCGAGAAGATGGGATGCGACGCGCGGCAGGCTAGCCGCTTCGTTGTAGGTCGGCATGATGACGAGCACCCGGCCCCAGCGTGACATGGACTACAACCTACCGGGTTGCGCGAGGCGATTATGCTCGTGCCCGTGGACCTCCCTTTGAGCCGTGCGCTCGCATCCCGGCTCGTCGTGCTCGACACGGCGGGGTCGACCAACGACGTTCTTGCCGCCTCAGCCGCGGTCGACGAACCACACCTCTCGACCGTCCTGACGCTCAACCAGACCGGCGGGCGGGGCAGGATGGGCCGGGTCTGGGTCGCGCCGCCCGGTCGCACCCTGGCCGTCTCCGTTCTCCTCCGCCCTGTGCTTCCTGGCGGCGCGCGTCTCGGGGTCGAGCACTTCGGCTGGCTTCCCCTGATCGCCGGGGTGGCGATGAGCCGTGCGGTCGATTCGCTGATCGGTGGCGGCCGCACGCGCCTCAAGTGGCCGAACGACGTTCAGGTGGATGGCCGGAAGATCTGCGGGGTGCTGGCCGAGCTGGCGGCAGGTGGCGACGCCGTGATCGTGGGGGCCGGGGTCAACCTGTTCCTCGACGAGAGCGAGCTGCCGGTGCCGACGGCCACCTCTCTCGCGCTCGCCGGTGCCGCCGGCACGGAGTCAAGCGCCGAGTCCGATGCCCTCGTCGACACGCTGCTGAGCCGCTACCTTGGCACCCTTGGGGAGTTGCTCGACGGGTTCCTCGCTGCGGGCGCTGACTCGGCGTCCAGCGGCATCCGGCGGCTCGTCTCCGAGTGGTGCAGCACTCTCGGCAGCGAGGTTCGCGTCGAACTTCCGGGCGGAACAGACCTCATTGGCACTGCCGTCGGCATCGACGACACCGGACGGCTCGTGGTGCGCCATGGCCCGGATGCGCAACTACAGGCTGTCGCGGCGGGTGACGTGACCCACCTGCGGTATGAATGAGGCATGTCAGCACAGGGTCGCGCGGAGGATGCCGACGCCGTGCCCGGCGCACCAGCCGAGCGAGTCGTCGCCCGGCTGCGCCCGCACGCTCGCGCCATGTTCTGGCCGAGCATCGCGCTCATCCTGATCGTCGGTGTTGTCGGGTATTTCTACGGCCAGTTCCCTGAGAGCTGGGAGAACCTCGGCGTGCTGCTCGGGGGCGTGCTCCTCGCTCTGTTGCTGTGGCTGTTCCCGCTGTTCGCCTGGCTTGGGCGCAACTACACGATCACGACCAGGCGGCTTGTGCTTCGCAGTGGCTTTCTGGTGCGCGTGCGGCAGGAACTGCTCCACAGCCGCGGGTACGACATCACCGTTCGCAAGACAGCCCTGCAGAGCGCGTTCGGCAGCGGCAACGTGCAGATCAACACGGGGCTCGAGCATCCCGTCGTCCTGAAGGACGTGCCGAACGCCGACCTCGTGCAGGCCGCCCTCCACGACCTCATGGAACTCAGCCAGAACGCGATAGCCACCCATCGCCAGCAGGAGGCGACCCGCCCATCCGACGAGACCACGATCTGGGGCACGCGCTAGTTCTTCGCGAGCGCACAAAACGAAGGAGATTGTCGCGTCGTCGTGCGTGAATGGGTCATTTCTGGCACAACGACGCCGAATCTCCTTCAAATTGAATGTGCTGTTGGCGGGGGAGAGGGAGCATGGCGGGCGCGCGGTTCGCCTAACGGTTCGCGGGTTCCTAGGATGGTTGGCGGTGCTTTGGCGACAGCCGTGCATGACAACCGAATGGAGACCCGGTGAAGATATCGGTCATTGGCTGCGGATACCTTGGTGCCGTACATGCTGCGTGTATGGCTGAGCTCGGTCACGATGTCATCGGCGTCGATGTCGACCAAGCCAAGATCGATGCGCTCACGGTCGGCCGCGCTCCGTTTTTCGAGCCAGGGCTGCCAGAGCTGCTCAGGTCGGCAAACTCTTCTGGTCGCCTCCGATTCACGACCGACATGTCTGAGGTTGCTGGCGCAGACGTGCATTTCATCGCGGTCGGCACTCCGCAGAAGAACGGCGAATACGCCGCCGACCTCACCTACGTCGACGCAGCCGTCACCGACCTCCTGCCGCACCTGCGCGAGGGTGCACTTGTGGTGGGCAAGTCGACCGTTCCCGTCGGCACAGCGGCCCGCCTGGCCGACCTGGTCGCGACTGCCGCAGCTCCTGCGCTCCTGGCCTGGAATCCCGAGTTCTTGCGTGAGGGTTTCGCGGTCCAGGACACGCTTGGCCCGGATCGCCTCGTCTACGGCGTGCCGACCGGCGACGATGGCATTCTGGCCGCCAGCATCCTCGACAGAATCTACGAGGTCGCACTGGCGAAAGACACTCCGCGCATCGTCACCGACTATGCGACCGCGGAGCTCGTCAAAGTCTCGGCGAACGCGTTTCTCGCCACCAAGATCTCGTTCATCAACGCGATGGCCGAGATCGCGGAGGCTACTGGAGCAGACGTGACCCAACTCGCCGACGCGATCGGTCATGACGTCAGGATCGGCCGTCGGTTCCTGAATTCCGGCCTCGGGTTCGGTGGTGGGTGCCTTCCGAAGGACATCCGCGCCTTCCGTGCCCGTGGAGAAGAGCTTGGGCTCGGCAATTCACTCGCATTCCTCGGCGAAGTCGACGCCATCAACCTGCGCCGGCGCGATCGAATGTTCGAGCTCACCCGCGAGGCGGTTGGTGGATCGCTCGCTGGTAAGCGCATCGCGGTGCTCGGGCTCGCGTTCAAACCGGATTCCGACGACGTCCGCGATTCGCCTTCGCTCGAAGTCGCGGCACGGCTGCACGAGGCCGGAGCGACGGTTGTCGCCACCGATCCCGAGGCGATCGAGACGGCAAGGCGGATACGCCCGGAACTCGACTATGTCGCGACCGCGCGGGAGGCGGTCGTCGACGCCGACGCGGTGGTCGTTCTCACCGAGTGGAAGCAGTACCGCGCACTTGAGCCCGCCGATCTCGAGGCGGCTGCCGGTCGCGTCATCCTCGACGGTCGCAACTGTCTCGACCGCGAGAAGTGGCGCTCAGCCGGCTGGCTGTACCGGAGTCTCGGTCGCCCGTAGCTCCGATGTGGTGAGCTCGTCCGTGTGGCCGGATCCCGCATCGCGACGTCCTCCGCGCGGCACGCCGGTTCGCTTCGGGTTGAAAACCCACCAGCGGTACAGGGCGAACCGGAATACCGTGCCGAGACCCAGTCCGATCACGTTGGCGGAGATGTTGTCGGCAAGCTGGGACGTGAAGCCGAGAACGTAGTGCGAGATCCACAGGCAGCCGAGCCCGATCCCCATGCCGACCAGGCTGACGACGAAGAACTCGATGGCCTCGGAGGCCGGATGCTTGCGGGCCTCCTTGCGGAAGGTCCAGTACCGGTTGCCAAGCCAGTTCACGACGATCGCAACGCTCGTCGAGATCACCTTGGCCAGCACCGGTCCCTCGTGGATGTGAGCTGGATCGAGCAGCGTTCCGCGGAGCAAGTTGAAGATGCCGACATCGACCACGAAGCCCACGGCGCCGACGACGCCGAACCGGGCTAGCTGGGCAAAGAGAGTGCGCATGCGACCGTCTAATCGATGGGGAACAATGGATGATGCGTGCCGGACCTGTCGACCAGGTTCGACCGTCACCCAAGCCTAAGTGGCGAAAACCTCGATATTGCTGGGACGGCGCCCCCCAATCGGAGCGACACCAAGGGAGACAAGAATTCCATGAGAGTCGGCGTAATTGGCGGCGGACAGCTCGCTCGCATGATGATTCCACCCGCAATCGCCCTCGGAATCGAACTGAGAGTGCTCTCAGAAAACGAAGGAAGTTCTGCGGTCCAGGCCACCACAGCGGTCGGTGACTACCGCGATGTCGAAATAGTCCTTCGTTTTGCCGAAGACGTGGACGTGGTGACGTTCGACCACGAGCACGTGCCGCAGGACGTGCTGGCAGCGCTCGTCGCGAGCGGTGTTGCGGTGCGGCCCGGCCCGGCCGCGCTCGCCGTCGCACAAGACAAACTGCTGATGCGAGAGGAGCTGACGCGGCTGGGCCTGCCAGTGCCGGACTGGGCACGCGTCGCATCCCCGGCTGAGCTTGCCGAATTCCTGTCATCGCACGGTGGTGCCGCAGTCGTAAAGACCCCGCGGGGCGGTTACGACGGCAAGGGCGTGCGGGTCGTCCGCGACGCTACTGGGGCGGATGACTGGTTTGCCCGCGGCGAGGATCTCCTGGTCGAGGAGCTGGTCGAGTTCAGGCGCGAGCTCGCGCAGTCCGTCGCCCGGCGTCCAGCCGGCGAACTGAGCCTCTGGCCCGTGGTCGAGAGCGTGCAGCGCGACGGCGTGTGCTCCGAGGTCATCGCGCCAGCGCCCACGTCGAGCGGCCGGGTTGCAGACCTCGCCGCCGACATCGCCACCACCGTGGCCGAGAGCCTCGACGTGACGGGCGTTCTCGCTGTCGAGCTGTTCGAGACCGCAGACGAGCGAATCCTCATCAACGAGCTCGCGATGCGCCCGCACAACACTGGTCACTGGTCGATAGACGGCTCCCGCACCAGCCAGTTCGAGCAACACCTGCGGGCGGTAACCGACCTGCCGCTCGGGGCGACGGGCACTCACCGCGACTGGAGCGTCATGGTCAACGTGCTCGGCGGACCCATCGTCCCCCGGTATCCGGCCGCGATGGCCGACCAGCCGATGGTGAAGTTCCACGACTACGGCAAGGATGCGCGCGCGGGACGCAAGGTCGGCCACGTGACCGCGATCGGCAATGACCTCGACGAGGTCGTCTACCAGGCCCGGGCGGCGGCCGGCTTCTTCGACTGAGCCCGGATGCCCGCATCAGGCGCGAGGCGCGGTCAGGACACGCAGTCCGTCATGAGCAATTTCGCAGAACAGCCCGCTTAGCATTGTCGGCATGTCCGATCCCCGTTCCGACTCCCTTCGTGTTGCCGTCGTGATGGGCTCTGACTCCGACTGGGGCGTCATGCAGGCGGCAGCCGACACGCTTGCGGAGTTCGGCATCGAGGCCGAGGTCGAGATCGTCTCAGCGCATCGCACGCCAGACAAGCTCATCAGGTTCGGCCGTGAGGCATCGGCGCGCGGGATCGGCGTCATCATCGCCGGTGCGGGTGGCGCGGCGCACCTTCCGGGAATGCTCGCGTCCGTCACGACCCTGCCGGTCATCGGGGTTCCGGTTCCGCTCGCAAAGCTCGACGGGCTCGACTCCCTGCTGTCCATCGTGCAGATGCCCGCGGGAATCCCGGTTGCGACGGTGTCGATCGGTGGCGCCCGGAACGCTGGCATCCTCGCCGCGCGCATCCTCGCCGTCGGCGACCCTGAACTCACCGCAAAGCTCAGCGACTTCGCGGCGTCGCTCGAGCGACTCGTCGAGGACAAGAACGTCGCCCTGAAGGCGAAGCTCTGACCGGGCGCGACGAGACGATGAGCCAGAACTACAACTCCGCAACCTCAGCGCGCCCGATGCCGGTGCGCAACCCGAACCTCGGCTCGCGTTCCGTGATGACGAAGCGCGCCTGGTGGCTGGTTGGGCTGAACATCCTGATGCCGGGTTCGGCGCAGGCTGTCGCGGGTTCGAGGCGGCTCGGAAAGTTCGGGCTCTTCTTCACCCTGCTGCTGTGGCTGTTGGCGATCGTCGCCATCGTGCTGTGGCTTACGGCGCAGACGACCGTGATCGACATCGCGACCAACGTCATAGCGCTGACCATCGTGCAGGTCTTCCTGGCGTTCTACGCGATCCTCTGGGTGATCCTCACCCTCGATACCCTTCGGCTCACGAAGTTGGTCAAGGCAGGACCTGCCGCCCGCGTCGGGGTCGCGCTTCTCGCGATCGTCGTCATGGTTGGTGTCTCGGGCGTCGCAGCGCGCGGCGCATTCCTCGCGGGGGTCACGCGATCGACCATCGGCTCGGTCTTCTCCAGCAACAAGCAGTATGCCGACCCCATCAACGGGCGATACAACATCCTGCTGCTCGGCGGCGATGCCGGCCCCGATCGAGTCGGACTTCGCCCCGACAGCATCTCGGTCGCGAGCGTCAATGCGGAGACCGGGCAGACGACGCTCATCGGCGTTCCGCGAAACATGCAGATGGCCCCGTTCGTCAAGGGTTCACCGCTGTACGGACCGTATCCACACGGCTACAACTGCGGCGAGAACTGCCTCATCAGCTACCTGTACACCTACGGACAGGCTCACCCGAGTCTCTATCCGGACGCGGTCAAGGATGGCTCCCAGCCCGGCATCGAGGCCACAAGGGATGCCGTGGAGGGCGTGCTGGGGATCCCGATTCCGTACTACGCGATCGTCGACATGGCGGGCTTCTCCGACCTCGTGAACGCTCTCGGGGGCATCACGATCGATGTGACCCAGAGGCTGCCGATCGGTGGCGCAATCGACGCGAACGGCCAGCCGATTAACGTCGACCAGTGGATTAATCCCGGCGTGCAGAAGATGAACGGCTTCACGGCGCAGTGGTACGCACGCTCGCGTCACGGTACAAGCGACTACGACAGGATGGAGCGTCAGCGGCAGGTGCAGGCGGCCATCCTTGCCCAGTTCCAGCCGTCGATCGTGCTGAGCAAGTTCGAGGCGATCGCGAGCGCCGGTAAGCAGATCGTGCACACCGACATCCCGCGGTCGATGCTCGGGAGGTTTGTCGACCTGGCGAACAAGGCGCGCCGCGAGAAGGTGGACCAGCTCGAGCTCGTTCCGCCCGCAGTGTTCGAGCCGAACCCAAACTTCGTCGAAATCCAGCAGATGGTCGCGGACAAACTGGCGATCACACCGTCGACCTCGAGTCCGAGGCCGTCGCCGTAGACCTAAGCCCGGGCTCGAGCGCTATCAGAGATCGGCGTGCAGCTGCCAGACCTTCTCGGCCGACGCCCGCCAACTGAAAGCGTGGGAGCGGTCGACGCCCTGGTAGCCGAGGCGCGAACGCAGCTCGGCGTCGGAGACAACGAGCCCGATCGCATCCGCGAGTCGCTCCGGATAACCGGCCGCATCCTCCCGCTCGACCGCGATGCCGGCATCTGAGGCGACCTCCATGACGGCAGCGTCGTCCGAGTGAATGACGGGCGTGCCGAGGCTCATTGCCTCGAGGACGGGCAGCCCGAATCCCTCGGCGAGGCTCGGAAACGCGAACGCGGTTGCACGGGAGATCGCGGTAGCGAGGTCCTGATCGCTCAGGTAGCCGAGGGTGCGAACCCGGCCATCGGTGAGGCCGGCGCCCCGCGCGATGGACGCGACATCGATGTCGCCCCATCCAGGCGGGCCGATGATCAGGAGCGGCACATCGTCGGTCTGCGGCAGGGCCAGGGAACGGATGAGCGGCTCGAGGCCCTTGCGGGGCTCCAGCGTGCCGACGGCGAGCAGGTAACGCTCTGGCAGGTCGAGACGCTCCGAGCGCTCGTCCGCGTCATCCGGAACCTTCAGCGCCGAGCCGACGGCAGCGCTGACGACCCGTACCCGATCGCCGAAGTCGAAGTATTCGGAGAGCTGCTGTGCAACGGCGTGCGTGTCGACAACAACCGCATCCGCGTACTTATATGCGCGAGCGGCCATCGCCTTGTGCCAGCGAACCCCGCGAGGCGTGAGGGTCTCAGGATGCGTCCACGGCACGACGTCGTGGATGGTGATCGCCGTCTGGTTCTCGCGGTCGTTGACCCGATCGTGTCGGTAGAGCGGCGCAAGCATGCTCGTGGCATGCACCATGCCCTTGCCGGGGAGGACCGTGAAGCCATGTTGCCAGGCGAGCGAGAGCTCCCTGCGGGCAAGTGGCGACTTGTACAGCTCGGTCAGTTCGGGGAGCTTTTCTGCGAGTTTCGCGTACTGGTCGTCGGGCGAAGCCGACACGATTCCCGCAACGGAGGTGCCGACTGGCGCTGTCTGGATAAGGGCCCGGGTGAGCTCTTCCGCGTACCGCCCGATGCCGCCGGGAACGGGGGCGAGGATCTGGTCGACGATCACGCGAAGGGTGGACATTGATTCCCTTACAGGTCGTACGCGGGATGTCCCGGAGAGGACTGGGTAGATTTTATCAGGGCGCCGGGTCGAGGACACCATGGGCGGCGGCGTCGGCGAGGGCATTCTGCCACGAACGCATCTGCGAGAGCCCGGCTTTCGCCCAGCCGTCGTGACCGAGCACCGAGTATGCGGGTCGAGGGGCCGGGCGAGGAGCGACCTCGGTCGCGGCAACGACGAGCTGTGGGTCGAGGCCAGCGTCGCGGAAGATCTCCTGGGCGAACTCGTACCGGCTTGCCGCCCCGGAATTGGTCGCATGGTAGGTGCCGGCGGGGGCCTCTGCCGTTACGACAGCAAGGATGCGCCGCGCGAGATCGCCCGTCCAGGTCGGCTGGCCGCACTGGTCGGTGAGTACAGACACCTCCTGGCCGGTTCGCCCGCGAGCGAGCACGGCGCTGACGAAGTTGGCGCCGTGGGCTCCGTACAGCCACGCGGTGCGAAGGATGATCGCTCCCGGGTCAGCCGCACGAACCAGCCGCTCGCCCTCCGCCTTGCTTGCGCCATAGACGGACAGCGGAGAGACCGGGGCATCCTCGGCGTATGGCGTTATTGCTGTGCCGTCGAAGACGTAGTCGGTCGACACCTGGACGAATCGTGCGCCAGCGGCTGCGGATGCGCTGGCAAGCGTCCCCGCGGCGGTCGCGTTGACCGCATAAGCGGCATCCTGCTCCGTCTCGGCGTCGTCCACTCGCGTGTATGCGGCAGAGTTCACGACGACGTCGAAGCCGGCGACGGCTTCGCGCACGGCCACGGGGTCGGTGACGTCGAGCTCCCGGTGGCCAAGGGCTGTGACCTCGGCGCCCGCTTCACCGAGCACCCATTGCAGATCGCGGCCGAGCATGCCGTTGCCGCCGGCAATGAGCCAGCGCGCTGGCGCGCTCACGCGAGAGCCGCCCGTGCGAGGAGCGGCTCCCACCACGCGCGATTCTCGCGGTACCACTCGACGACGTCGGCGAGGCCATCGGCGAAGGCGACCTTGGGCGAATACCCGAGCTCAGTCGAGATCTTCGTGCAGTCGACGGAGTACCTGCGATCGTGCCCCTTCCGATCGGGGGCCGCGTCAACGAATGACCAGTCGCGATCGGTGGCATCGAGGAGCAGCTCCGTTAGCCGCCGGTTCGTGAGTTCTGTGCCGCCGCCGATGTTGTAGATCTCACCTGCCCGGCCGCCCGCGAGCACGAGCGCGATGCCGTCGCAGTGGTCGTCGACGTGCAGCCAGTCGCGCACGTTCTCACCGTCGCCGTAGAGGGGGACGTGCTTACCGTCGAGGAGATTCGTGACGAACAGCGGAATCAGCTTTTCGGGGAAGTGGTACGGCCCGTAGTTGTTAGAGCAGCGGGTGATCGACACATCGAGGCCGTGGGTCTGGTGCCATGCCCTCGCCACCAGGTCTGCCGAGGCCTTGGATGCCGCATAGGGGGAGTTGGGCTCGAGGATGTGCTGCTCGGTCCACGAGCCGGTCTCGATGGAGCCGTAGACCTCGTCGGTCGAGATGTGTACGACGCGGGGAGTGCGGGCCCGCACGGCGGCGTCGTAGAGCACCTGGGTGCCGAGCACGTTGGTGACGTAGAAGGGGCCGGCATCGCGCACCGAGCGGTCGACGTGCGACTCGGCGGCGAAATGCACGATCGCATCAATGCCGGGCAGGAGTTCGTCGAGCAGGGCCGCATTGCCGATATCGCCCTGGATGAAGGTGAGACGGTCGGAGTTGGCTACGGCGTCGAGATTTGCGAGATTGCCAGAGTAGGTGAGTGCATCGAGCACGATCACCTGCGCGTCGTCGAGGGTGGGATAGCGGCCTTCGAGCGCGCGACGCACGAAGTTCGATCCGATGAATCCGGCCCCGCCGGTGACAAGAATTCTCACGGACGCGAGTCTACCCAGCGCGCGACGGACCGTTTCTGAACCGCACCGGTCGGTAGAATCGCCAGCGTGGAGATACGGGAGCTGTCAGTACCGCACGCCTGGGAAGTCTCGCCGCTGGTTCGCCGCGACGATCGAGGCTTTTTTCTAGAGTCATACCGGGCGGACCTCCTGGCGGAGGCGACCGGCCGTACGTTCGAGCTGAAGCAGGCCAATGTGTCGCGCTCGAAGTACGGCGTGGCGCGAGGGATCCACTACGCAGACGTCCCGTCTGGCCAGGCCAAGTACTTCATGGTGACGGCGGGGGCGGTCGTCGACTTCGTCGTCGACATTCGGCTGGGTTCGCCGACTTTCGGGCAGTGGGATGCCGTCGAACTCGACGCCGACAATCGCAAGGCGGTGTTCCTCTCGGAAGGCGTCGGCCACCTCTTTGTCGTGACAAGCGAATCTGCAGACGTGAATTACCTGATCAACGAGTACTACAACCCGGCGAGAGAGCACGCGATCAGCGCGCGTGACCCCGCAATCGGGCTAAGGCTGCCGATTCCGGCAGCCGACATCGTGCTGTCGGAACAGGATGCTGCCGCGCCAGGTCTCGAGGACGCGGCGGCGGCGGGAATCCTGCCAAACTGGGCCGACTGCCTGGAGCTGTACGCGACGCGTTCGGCGGGAGAGGGGGCGTCGCGATGAAGGGGATCATCCTCGCGGGCGGTTCCGGTACCCGCCTGCACCCGATCACCAAGGGCATCTCCAAGCAACTGGTTCCGATCTACGACAAGCCGATGATCTACTACCCTCTGTCCACGCTTATGGCGGCAGGAATCCGAGAGATCCTGGTCATAACCACGCCATCCGATCGACCGAGCTTCGAGCGCCTGCTCGGTGACGGCAGCGAACTCGGGATCGAACTCAGTTACGCGGTCCAGGAGAACCCGAACGGTCTTGCCCAGGCCTTTGTGATAGGCCGCGACTTCATCGGGATCGACCGCGTCGCGCTCGTACTCGGTGACAACATCTTCCACGGCGACCGGCTTGGTTCGAGCCTCGCGGGCCATGAGGATGTCGACGGCGCGCTGATCTTCGCGTACCAGGTCTCGAACCCACGCGACTATGGCGTCGTCGAATTCGCGGCCGATGGTCGCGTGCTGAGCATCGAAGAAAAGCCGCGGGAGCCGAAGAGCAACTACGCGGTGCCCGGGCTGTACTTCTACGACAACACCGTTGTAGAGATCGCTGGCACCATTGAGCCGAGTGCTCGCGGGGAGTACGAGATCAGCGACGTGAATGCCGCATACCTTGCAGCGGGCAGGCTTCGCGTCGAGGTTCTTGATCGCGGCACCGCGTGGCTCGACACGGGAACGGTGGATTCCATGGTTCAGGCGACAGAGTTTGTGAGGGTCATCGAGGCGCGGCAGGGCTACAAGATCGGGTGCATCGAGGAGGCGGCGTGGAACCAGGGCTGGATCACCGACGGTCAGCTCGCCGATCTCGCGGAGCCGCTGCAGAAGAGCGGCTACGGCCGCTACCTTCGAGCCCTGCTGCCCTGACCCGGGCCAACGAAGTTCAGATGACCGGTGCGCTGTCCCGACCCATCGTCTGGCTGGGCCAGTGGATGGGGCGTCCGTCCTTCGTTTGGTGGACGATCGCATTTTACGTGGTGTGCGGAATTGCTTTCTCGATTGCGATCCACTGGGGAACTGTCTCGACAGACAGCGCTGGCAATGAAATCGTCAGCAGCAACTTCATCGTGCCGGACGAGGACAGACACACGGCAGCGATCCTCTATTACGCCGATCGCGGCTGGTGGCGCGGTCCGGTCATATCGCACCTGAATTCGCAGTACCTCGTGGAAGGGGAGCTGCAGCGGGAGCCCAGCTTTCTCTACTACTGGGTCATGAGCATCGTGGTGAGCGCTCTGCGGCTCATCACGACAAGCTATGACGTCGCCGTCGTCGTGCTCCGTCTCATCAATGTCGCCTTCGGCGCGCTAGGGCTGTTCATCGTCTGGCGGACCCTGCTCCGCACAAGAATCGGCCCGCGCACCGCGGCCCTCGCTGTCCTTGCGCTTTCGCTGACCGGCCGATACGTCTGGCAGGGCGCCGGAGTCACCTACGACATGCCGTCGCTGCTCCTTTTCTTCGCTTTCGTCTATTGCGCTGTTGCGCTGCTGACGGGTGGGGGACTGCACAACCTGTTCTTCGCCGCCGCGTGGGCAGTGCTCGTTTCGATCACCAAGTACACCTACATGCCCTTCGTTGGGGTGGGGCTGGTCGTCGTCATCCTCCTCTACTGGTCCGCCGTGCGACGAGAAGGCCCCGGGCGCTTTCGAGCGGATCTCACCGCCTCATTTCGGGATGCCCGGCTGCGGTCCATCGGCGCGCTCGTTCTGGTTCTGGTCGGCTCTGTGCTCTTCGTCGAAAGGATCGTCGGCAACCTGCTGCGGTTCCATGCGGTCGAACCGGACTGCGCCGATGTCCACTCGGCTGCGGCATGCTCTTCGTTCCTGATCTACCAGCGCAATGTCGACGCGAAACGGCTATACCTCGACGGGCTCGCACACGGCAATGCGCCTGCCACGTTCGATCCGTTCACGTTCACGGGCGACTGGCTCGACCGGTATTACCGGTCGTTGTACTTCTACCTGACGCGGGATTCGCCGTTGCAGGTTTCGACGATCGCGATGGTGCTGCTGGCTATCGTCATCGTCGCGATCATCATCTTCATCGCCGTCAATCGCACGCCGGTCCTCGTGACGCAAGCCGGTTGGTTCATCGCCGGTATCAGCGCTGCCTACCTGGTCGGCATCTACGCGTTCAACCTGCATACCTACCTGAGTGTCGAAAAATATTACGCCTTCTCAGGGCGCTACATCCTGGCGATCATGCCCTTTGCGTATGCGGCCGTGATCAGAATCGTCGTAACGAACTGGCGCCGGGTCAGAGGCGCGTGGCGGCCATGGATCGGTATCCCGCTCATCGTTGTCACCACGGTGACTGCGTTGGTGAATTCGACCGTAATCGCCTTCCTCACGTTCGGACGCGGGGCGGGCTGGTTCGAGCCGTGGGTCGTGCCGCTGCTCAAGAAACTCGCTGGAATGTCGTAGCGACAGCCTGTCAGCTGGCCGAGCACGTCGCCCTCGCCTTCGGAATGTTCTTCTTCCAGTCGGTGAGCCTGGAGGCGAGTTGCATACAGGTCGTATGGATGCGCTGCCAGCCGCGCCATGACCAGTTTGTTCCAGACCGTTCCCGATCCGTGTGATGTGTCCTCGTTGTCGATCCTCGCGACCGCAGAGAAGTCGCAGAACGACACCCCCGCCTGGAAGATGCCGAAGCGGCAGTGCAGGCTCGGCGTAACCATCCCGTCCAATTCGCCGGCAGCGGCAGCGGCAGCGGCGTCGGGCAGGAGGTTCCCGGCACCGTGAACGTACGGCTCTTGGCAACCGTCCACGCAGTAGCCAGGAAGATACCGAGATGGGCACCTGGCCCGAGGTCGGTCGTTGAGAGGATGAACGGGAGCAGCACGATCGGCGGCCAGCGCCAGCGACGACGCCGAGCACCGTCGTCGTGGTCACGTGGTTCTCTGCTGCCCTTGTCCTGTCATTCCCGCGATGACTTCGCGGTATTGCCTGCCGATGGTTGTCAGCGAATAGTCGACGGCACGATTCGCGGCCGCGTCGCCGAGCCGCGCGCGAAGCGCGGGATCCGCGAGCACGGAGTCAATCGCCGCGGCGAGAGCGACCGCGTCCTGTTGTGGAACGAGGAGGCCGTTGACCCCATCCGTGAGGGCCTCGTTAATGCCTGGGAGGTCGGATGCGACGATGACTGAGCCCATTGCAGCGGCCTCGAGGAGAACCACGGGCAGTCCCTCCTGGTCGCCCGACGCGGCAGAGACAGACGGCAGGAGCAACACCGATGAGACAGCCATTTCGCCGAGGACCCGCTCGCGACTGAGCTGTCCGAGAAACTCGACGGGCAGCCCTGCTGCGAGCCTCTCGAGCTCCGCACGAATCGGCCCATCGCCCACGATGGTGAGCGACCAGTCGGACGCCACAACGTGGCTGCGAAGAGCCTCGAGAAGGACGGCGATCCCTTTCTTTTCGACCAGGCGACCGACCACGAGAAGGCGGCCGGGCTTGCTGGCGTGGCCAGCGGCGGCGCTTGCCGCCTGGTCGAGCGAGACGCCCATTGGGAGGAGGCGGATTTTTGCGCTGTCGATGCCCCAGCTCTCAAGTCGCGCGACCATCTCAGCGTTCACCGTGGAGACGCTGGTCGCGTGCCTGAGCACGTTTTTCTTGATCCCCACGGCAATGGGGTTGTTGAGCGCGTAAATGTCGCCGCCGTGAGTGGTGACGAGCAGCGGAACTTTCCTGGCTACTACCGATGCCGTCATGCCCTGCGGCACGATCCAATGGGCGTGAATGGCGTCCGGGCGAATCCTCTTCACCAGTCGTCGAAGCGAGGCCATCTGGGCGACGACAAGGGGAACCACCTGGAGCCAGCGCGAGGGCCGCGACCGCAGGTTGTCGAGGATGGCGCCGTCGGCCAGGTCTTCCCACCGGGACGGAAAATAGCGGAATCTCTCGACGTGAACCCTGCCGATTGTCTCCCGTGCAGCGGAGCCTGGTACGCGGGGTGTGAGAACAGTTACGTCGAAGTCGACTGCCTCCTGGTCGGCGATGTCGAACACGAATGCAGGGACGCCGTCGTCGAGGGTCGCGGGAAATGTGGAGGCAAGCACGACGAGTCGTCGGCGCGGGACCTGCGCCATGAAACCTCCGGAAAATCACAATAATCGGCAAGATATGCTGGACCGGTACCCATACAGGTTCGGAGTCCGTCGCACCGCGATGACGCCGGACGTTCCGGACTTGCCTTCGCGAACGAATAGATCAAGACAGGATACGGGCGCATTTGCGGATATTGATTCACAACAGCGATTCTCCGAAGAATCGCGGCGACCGAGCCATTCTAGTTGGCGTGATCGAACTTGTTCGACGACGCTGGCCGGACGCCGAGATCTGGTCGCTCTCGCAATATCCAGAACGCGACGCTGCGTGGTTCGGCATCAACTTTCTGCCCCAGTCGCCTTACAGCACCAATCTTGCGGAGTGGTTGGCGCTGTTCCGCCTCGCGCGGCGTTCAGACCTCGTGTTATGGGGCGGCGGCGAAATTATGAAGGACTACACGAATCGCCTTGGGTTGGTGTACTGGTTCATCAAGATCTCGATGCTCAGCATCGCGAACCCCGCAATCATCGGAGCGTTCCAGGGCATCGGCCCGACCAGCGCATCCAGTAGCAGGCGGCTGATCAGGTGGACTGTCCAGCGCACCAGGGTGTTCATCACCCGAGACCAGGAATCACTCGGAAAGCTGGTCGCCTGGGGCGTTCGACGGCCGATTATCGCGTCGTTCGATCCGGCAGTGATGGGGACCCCGTCTTCCTTCGACGCTGAACTCGAAGTTCGGCTCGCGGAATCCACCGGCATCGACGGACAGTTTCTCGGCGAGGCGATCGGTTTCGGCCTGCGGCGCTGGTTCCACTATCGTCAGGCTGGACTGCTGCCAGCAAAATATCGCAAGTCATTCGACCACACTCAAGGCCAAGAGGGAGCGGATCTCGTGCTCTATCGTGCCCGCGTAGCCGAGCTTGCCGACAGGCTGATCGAACGCCACGACGTCGGCATCGTCTTCTTTCCGATGCACATGGATGCATCGGAGGGCGATGCGGAATTTGCCGACAGTGTTATCGCGCTCATGACTCACGCCGACCGCACCCGGGTTCTGGCGGCGGACTCGTTCTCATCGAACGACTACGCAGCTGTAATGGGGCATCTGAAGTTCTTCGTCGCCTCCCGACTGCATTCCGCGATCCTCGCGACCATGGCGAACGTGCCGTCGTTCGTGCTCTACTACGTCGACAAGGGCAGGCTCTTCTTTGAGCAGATCGGGATGCAGCGTTACAGCGCGCCGATCGCCTCGATCCTTGAGGATGGCGCTGTCGATATCCTCTCGGACTCCCTCGACCGGCTCGTGGCGGAGTCCCCCATCGTCAAGCGCGAACTTGCGGTGGCGATAGAGGCCATGTCGAAATCCATCGAGACCGACTTCGCGGCCGCGGTCGACCAGGCGCTCGTCCGATGAGCCCGCGCACCAGGAAGATTCTCGGCCGCGCCATCCCGATCGCCTTCTACGTCCTGCTCGCCTTCTTCCTTATCCGCTACATCGCAGGGATCGACTGGGGCCAACTCGCCAAGGCGCAACTCAACTGGTGGCTCCTCGTGGTCGCGACCCTGCTGAGCCTCGGGTTCAGGTACTGGGGCGTCATGATTTGGTTCTTCCTGCTGCGGCGGCTGGGAGCGGGCTCGCTTCGTGGCAAGCAGATCGCCTTGGCCCACGTCTATGCCAAGTCGTGGTTGGGGCGCTACATCCCCGGTGCCGCAACCTGGATCGTCGGCAAGGTCTACTTCGCGTCCAAACTGGGGGTCTCGCGCGCCAGACTGGGAGTCAGTGGCCTGCTTGAGGGTGCGCTCCAGATCGCGGCCACCCTTGCCCTCGGCCTGCTGCTGCTGCTCATCGATCCGCGCACCAACGCCCTGGATGTGACCTACCGCATAGGCATGTTCGTGGCATTCGTGCTCTGCGTGGTCGCTCTCATTCCCCCCGTGTTCGAGTTCCTGGTGAACCTCGCCCTCAGGATTATCCGACGCAAGCCGCTCGACAAGGCCATGTTCCCGACCACGTCGACCATGGCACTCAGCGCGCTGTTCTATCTGGGTGGATCGATCATCGCCGGGATCTCCTACTACTTCATCGCCGCGTCCATCTATCCCGGCCTCCAGTCGAATGACATCCTCTTCGTCATCGGCGCAACGAGCCTGGCTTCGGCAGCGAGCATGATTGCGATCTTCGCGCCCGGTGGCCTTGGTGTGCGCGAACTCATTCTCGGCGTCCTGTTGAGCGTCGTGATGCCGGCCGAGATCGCCGCACTGATCGTCGTGTTCACGCGCGTCTGGAGCATCGCAGTAGACGCGCTGTTCTTCGGCACAACGGCTCTGACATCGATCATCGCCAGCCGCATGGGCAAGGTCGAAGATCTCGAGACATCGGATGAAGTCGTCTAGGCCAGGCGCGACGGCTGCTTAGGAGTTCGGCACGAACTGCGCATCGTCGAATCGTATGTATTGGTCCGGAGTGTCGTCCTCGAGGATGAAGCGCAGCTGGCTGTGTCCTGTTAGCGCGGGCTTCAGCGCCACGCCGACCCAGGTCCACGTGTCTCCGACGCTGAACGGCGTCGTCGCTGTTTCCATCGTGCCACCCGCCGCCCAGATCGCCAGCTTCCCGGATACGTGTGTTCCGGCCGTTGCTGCGCGAACCCATACTCCGCCGGTATAGACGTGTCCTTTGACGAAGGCGAAACTGGTCGTCTGTTTGACCAGAGCGCCCGACTTGGTAGCGATGACCCTGAGGTACTTGCTGCCGGAGTGAGAATAGGCTGCCTTCGCGTAAGCCGAGTAACTAATGCCCGCTGCGGTCCCCTTTGCCCAGCCCGGTGCGCCGTTTGTGCCCTCGAATCCCGCGTTCGTAATCGACACGTTCGCGCCGGTCGGAGGGCTCGACGGAGTCGGTTGCGGCGAGAGGCTGAGGTACGCGTCATCCGCGCGCAGCCAGAGACCGGGCGTGTCGAGCTGGATCACGAAGCGAAGGTCGGTGTGGGCAGACGTGATGGGCAGCGCGACGCTGACCTGTCGCCACGTCGAACCGGCGACGAAGGATTTCGTCGCAGACTGGGTCGTGCCACCTCCGGCGTAGAGCAGCAGCTGGCCATTGACGGCGCCCGTCGCGGCTCTCACCCAGAGCGACGCCGTGTAGGACTCACCTGCCACGGAATTGAAGACCACCGTCTGCTTGACCCGCGCGCCCGCGCTTGAGGCGATTGCCCTCAGGTACCGGCTGCCCGTGCGCGCGTACGCCGACGAACTGTAGATGTTCTCGGCAACGCCGCCGTCGTCGCCCGCGGTCCACACGAGGCTGGATGATGGCTCCTGGAACCCGGGGTTGCTGAGGCCGTTGCCGACCATCGGCTGCTGCACCGGTGCTGGGATCCCGGCGAAGAAGAACTCTGCGTTGTCGACGCGCAGGTACTGGCCGACTGTGTCGAGGTCGACGATGAAGACGATCTTTGAGTGCCCACTGTGCTTGACCACCAGGTCGGTGGAGAAATACGTCCAGGTCGAGCCGACGGTAAACGGAAGCACAGAGATCTCCTGCGTTCCACCCTCAGCCCAGAGCTGGAGATGGCCGGTGATCGGGCTGGCGGTCGTCGACTTCAGCCAGACGCCGGCCGTGTATGTGCCGTGCAGCTGCGTCGTGTAGCTAATCGTCTGCTTCACCAGGGCTCCCGGCTTGGATGCCTTCATGCGCAGGTAATGTGAGCCTTCGTATGCATACGCGGCGCTTGCGTAGGACGAGTACGTTATGCCTCCGTGCGAGCCGGCGGCCCAGCCCTTCGTGCCGGACTCGAAGCCCTGGTTGACGAGTCGATTGGCCGGGTTGCCGAACCAGGCGCTGAAGTAGTTGAAGAAGTTGCGGTTGCCGTACGACGAGCATCGATCGCCGCGTCCCGATCCCGCCGCAAGCGCTGCCGCGTTGGGCTGGTACGGGGTGTAGTTGTACAGGCCGGCCGTCGCCTCGTTGCGGATGAAGACGTTGCTCCCGCCACAGCTCGAGACCGAGGCAGTCTGGTATGGGATGTAGTTCTCGCGCCCAGCCTGATAGCTGCCGAATCCCGAGATCCTGTACACCTGGAACTGCCAGGCCGACTTGTAGATCTGGTAGGCGAATCCCGCCGCTGGCCCGGCACATCCGGACGACGAGTCAGGGCAGCCCCATCCCATCGCGTAGTTGAAAGCCCGAGAGTCCCCGGCGCCTGTGACGAGCCCCTGTTCTTTCTGCAGCGTCACCAGGAGCACCTTTGGGCTCACGTTGCATGCGACGGCGACCCTGGCGATGATCGTGGCCGCGGAGAGGCTCGTCCCGCCAGGGACGGATTTGCAGTAGGCGTCCGCAGGGCGGGTGATGGTCGTCGCGGAATAGCTTTTCAGGCACTTCGCGGTCGAGGTTGTGGCGCAGGAGGCCTCTTTTCCCGCGATGAACGACGATATGGATGCTGCGGTCATGGCACCGCCGTCGAAAAACACACCATCGCTGATGATGAACCCCGGATCGAAGGCACTCGTAGTGGCGGCGGTGGCCGGCTCGGCGGTCTGGTTCTCGAGTGCGACGATCGCCGTCGTGGCGAGCGCTGTCGCGAGAGCGATGGCCGTGAGCCTGGAGAGCATCTTGTTCATGGAACCACTACCTTTGCGGACTGCGATACGCCCGTGGCTGTCGGGGAGGAATAGGAAAGTCGTACCGTGTAACTGCCCGCTACCAGTGCGCTGCCGGGGATAGACAACGGCAGGCACTCCGTCGAGGTCGCGGAGGCGAGCGCCGCGGCCTTCGCCGTTACCGTGCCGTTCGGTCCGGTCGCACTGGCCGTGCAGGTTCCGTTCGCCTCGACCACACCGCTCGTGAAGCCGGAGAAGTCGATCTGTTTCCGGGTCGAGTTCCACTGCGCGTATACGAGTACGACGCCGACAGTGGCGAGCCCGTGGCTGGATTGCGTCGCCGAGGGGGAGGGTGAAGGAGAAGCGGTGGGCGGTACGGATGGAGTACTTGGCGCAGTTTCGATGGGCTCCGGCGTCTTGGGCGAGGAAACCGACGGTGATGCCGTCGGGCTCGCAGGCGACGCACCGGGCGTCGACGCCCTGCTCGCCCCCCATGCAATGGCAGCGGACATCCCGACGGCGACAACCACAAGGCCGACCACGGTGCCCACAATGGCGCGACCCCTGCGCGACATAGCAATCCCCCATCCACTGCGAGCCGTCCCCGAGGGGTCAGCTGCACATGTCCAACATCCAGACTAAGCGCAAATTCGGGGGCAATGTCCGATTGGGCGGTACTTGAGTGTCCGCGTCGCAGGCTACGAGACGCGTCCCCGGAACACTTCCCAGCGCGCCCTGACGAAGAGTGCGAGCCGCAGGCCCCAGCGAATTGGCGCTACGTACCACTCCGGGTGGCGACCCGCCACATAGCGATATGCGCTGCGGTGATGGGTGATCGTCATCTGCGCATGGCGGGTCCTGGTGGAATGGCCGCCCTCGTGCACGATCATCGCCGCGGGGACGTACAGGTTCGACATTCCGGCCAATCCGACGCGTCGACCAAGATCGGTGTCCTCGAAATACATCAAAAACCGTTCGTCGAACCCGCCCAGCTTCTCGAACAACTCGCGTCGTGCGAAGAGGAACGCGCCAGAGAGCCAGCCGACGGCGGAGGGGTCGACAGTGGAGAGCTCGTCGAAAGCGTGGTACCGGGTCGTCCAGGGATTGCTCGGCGACACGTTCGCGAACAGCGCGTGGCCGAGTCCCGTCCGGAGAGTCGGCAATGCACGCGCGGACGGGTAAACAGTGCCGTCAGGGTTCAGGATGCGCGGCCCGAGGATCCCGGCGTCCGGGAAGCGTCTGGCGGCTGCGAGCAGCTGGACGATCGCATCGACATCGACTGTGACATCCGGGTTGGCGATGATGATCCAGTCGCTCGGCACGCTCTCGGCGACGCCGAGGTTCGCGCCCCCTCCATAGCCGAGGTTCGACGCGCTGGTGATAGCACGAACGGTCGGGCGAGCCTGGGCGATTCGTGCTGGCTCATCGTCGGCGACGTCGTTGTTGACGATGAGGACGGGAATACCGGGCGACGCCAGTTCGATCGAGTCGAGAAAACCCGGCAGGATGTCGCCCGAGCGATAGGCGACGACGACGCATGCAACGTCGACCCTGGGGACCGCTTCCTGGCTCACGATGCCCTCCGCGCAGGCGCCGCACCCATAGCGGCAACGTATGCCGCCACGTGCACGACTGCCGAGGCAGCCCAGGTGAACTCGGCGGCGCGCCGCGTGCCGGAGCTCGCGAGTTCTCTTCTCCGCTTCGGTGAGTCGATGAGGGCCTTCAGGTCGACGGCGATCTCTTCTGGCGTAATGCCGGTGTACGCAACCGCATCACCGCCGACCTCGGGAAGCGCGAGCATCCTGGTCGTCAGAACGGGGCCGCCCGAGGCCATGGCCTCCAGCACCGGAAGACCGAATCCCTCGCCGAGGCTCGGATACGCCACCAGCTCAGCACCACCCAGGTACCCGGCAAGCAGCCCGGTATCCAGGTATCCGACTCGTTGGACCGGCACGCCTGTCGGTAGCGAAGCGATCATCGTCGACACGTGTTCGCCCCACCCGTCCGCGCCGGCTATCGCCAGCACGAGGTGCGGGTTTTTGGTCCGAAAAGTCTCGTCGAGCCAGAGCGTCGCGAAGGCTTCGATGAGCGATCGAAGATTCTTCCGGGGTTCGATGGTCGCGAGGAACGCGATCCACTTCTTGTTCTCCAGGTTTGCGGCGGCTGCGGCGGCTGCCACCTCCGCTGCGCTCGGCAGATGGAACGTCTCGGTGTCGACGCCACTGTGCGCGACGAAGAAATGATCCGGTTGCACGGCCAGGAATCGGCAGAGTTCGTCCCGCGTCGCATAGCTCGGCACAATGCACGCGTCTGCTTTTCGGACGGCCAGCCTCGACCAGGCCTGGAAGAACCGCCGTTTGAGCCCGGAATGCAACTCGGGATGGCTGAAGAAGGTCGCATCGTGAAGCGTCACGACCCTGGCGATTCGCGTAAACAGGGGGAGCGTGTAGTGCGGCGAATGGATGACATCCGCGCCCAACTTGCGGGCGAGCGATGGCAGCACCAGCTGTTCCCACAGCAGGCGCAACGGAACTGGGGTGAACACGCCTGGAATCGCGACAACCCTGTCGGCGCCGATCAGGTCCGCGAAGCGCTGGGCGTGATGACGTTGACAAACCACATGCACGTCGACGTCGGGAAGCAAAGAGGTCTCCCGCGCAACGTGCTCGATGTATCGAGCGACGCCCCCTGGATTTCGTGGCACGGAGGTGCCATCTAAGAGGAGCTTCAAGGGTTTGGACGTCTCCGTTGCGCAAGCTGGATGTGAACCCAGTCTAGCCGGAGCCCGCAGCGCCGAGTGTTAGCATTCACGGATGATCCGCCCGGTATCGGCTGTTGCCTCTTCGACGTGGGGCCAGTCGATACTCCGATGGTGGCAGCCGGCTGCGGCCATCCTTGTCGCTCTCGTCGCGGTTACAGCTCACCTCACGGTCGCCATCACGGCGAAGCAGCCGGTGTACTGGGAAGACGAAGCCGGCTATCTGCTGAACGCGCAGGTAATTTCCGGTTACGGCAAGATCCCAAGCCTGCAGGGACTGAGCTATTACCCGGGTTGGTCGCTCTTCCTGGTACCCCTGTGGTGGATTTTCCGCAACCCGGACACCGTGTATCACGCGGCGACGATTCTGAGCGCGCTGTTTGGCATAGCCCTCGGCGTTCCGCTCGCGATGATCGCGCGTCGATTCGGTATCACCTGGCCGCAGGCCGTTATCGCGGCCGGCGTTGTTGTGCTCGGCCCCGGTCGCGTGCTCATGTCAAACTTTGCACTTTCAGAGAACTGCCTCGCGTTCTTCTTTGCGCTGGCCTGCTGGTTCGCACTCCGGTACGCCTCGTCGCCGACCTGGGGTCGAGCGGTTGTATTCGGAATCGCCGCGGGATACACCTTCGTCATTCACGGACGAGCCGTACCCGTCGTCATCGCCACCGGCATCTGGTTTATCTGGCGCATCATTCGCGACAGGAATCGCTGGCCGGGAATCGCCGGCCTGGTCTCACTCGGGGTCATCGTCGGGTCAGGCGAACTGCTGTATCGATGGTCGAGTTCCCTGATCGCGCAGTCCACACGTCGGGAAAGCGTCGGGATCTCGAAGCTTTTCGGCAGCAACCCGCTCGGCGTCGTATTCGCAGGTTCCGGCCAGGTGTGGTTCCAGGTGGCAGCCTCTCTCGGCCTGGTGGCGTTCGGGCTGGTCGCCATCGCAATCCTGGTGCGCAGGGAGGTCCTCGCCAAGTCACCCGCGGTCGCGTTCTGGGTGTCGATCGCGCTGCTCGGCGTCGCGGCGATCAGCTTCACCTATGTCAGCCAGGGGGTATCGATCCTCAAAGGCCGCCTCGACATCTACGTCTACGGCCGCTATCTCGACCCGTTCCTCGCAGTGGTCACGCTCGCCGGCGCGGTGCTGATCCTCAAGATCCTGTCACGCCGCCTCGCGATCTGGATGGCGGTGTCCGTTGGGGCATTCGCCGTCATCTACACGCTGATCGGCCGCGCGATCATTCCCAACATCAGCAACGGCGGATGGTGGGCACCGCTCAACGTGCTCGGGCTCCTGCAGTGGAACTGGCCGGGTTCACACGGGTCGAATTCCATTCCGCTCGCGTGGCCGACACTTGCCCTTCTGGTCGCGCTCGTTGTGATCGTGCTGCTGCGCAAGTGGCCGACCGTGATCCTTCTGTTGTTCGCCGTTTTTCTCGCGTTTTCGTCAGTGGTGGCCGAGAAGGACACGCTCCGGCCGTTCGCGGCAACGTTCTACAACGCCTTCAGCCTGCGACATGTCGTCGAGAAGTACGACAAGCAGTACACGGTCACCTTCGACACGAACGGCCTCGATAACGTCGTTCCCGCAGCCGACACCGTCAGCCGCAATGCCTACCAGTACTGGCTGGTGCCGGACTCGCCCGAGGTCTTCGACAGCTCGAAAACCGCGCCGACATCCGAGCTCGTCATCAGTCGACCGAATTGGCCGTACGCGGACAAGTACGGTGCGAGGCTCATCGCCGTCGACACGGGATTCAAGAACGCGCTTTGGGTGCTTCCCGGCAAGCTCCAAGACAAATTGGCTGAGTCGGGAAAGCTGCTGCCGCAGCCCGCTGGCGGCTAATCGCAAGGCCGACCGGCTTACAATGAACCACTGTGGCAGCGCAAGAGAATCAAGAGCAGGACGCGATCGATCCAGCTGAGGTCGCGGAATTGCGACGCAGGCTGGAAGAACTGCACCGCACAGAACTGATCCGCTGGGCGGATGCCGTAGTCGAGGCCCAGCGCCTGTTCGATGAAGTCGAACGGATGCGCAACACCGTCTCGTGGCGCATAACGGAGCCACTGCGGCGGGTGCGCAGGCGCCAGATCCGCGCATGACCACGACAGCGGTCCGTCCGTCATCCTCAGCGTCGGGGGGCGCGGCCAGCCGGGCCATCACACATGCGCAGCGCAACCGCTTGGCGACCGTGGCCAACGCGATCCTCGGCGACGATGGGACGGTTCCTGATCGGTCGCTCGACGACTACGACGCGATCCTCTGGTATCTGGGCAAGCTGTGCGACAGGGTCGTCTTAGAACGCAGGGACGACGAACTCTGGCTGCTCTTCACCTCGCTGGCTGGCGCAATGCCGGGCGAATCCGACATGGAAAAGGGCATTGACGCCCGCTCGCGGTTCACCGGGAGCGAGTTCATGGACTGGATCATCGCAGCAAGCAGCGCCCCAGCCGTGTGGGGCGGCGGTGCCGACTCCGCCATGGAGCTGGTGTCGGATCGTCCCGTTGTCGACGTCAATGCCTGCGCGCGCAGCGATCGGCACACCGGAATCCAGCGCGTCGAACGGGAGACCATTCCGCGGTGGAATGCCGCCCACGATATTGTCGTCGTCGCCTGGACCCATCGGGATGGCGCATATCGTTCGCTGAAGGAAAAGGAGCGCGCGCGGGTGTTCGACTGGCACACCGCGCACACAGTCGACTCCGCCATTTCAGGTGAAGAAACGCATCTCGTGGTGCCGTGGCGCACGCGCGTCGTGCTCCCGGAGGTTCCGAGCGCCAGGCAGTCGACGCGGCTCCGAGCCCTGGCCAGGTTCTCAGGCAGCGACATCGTGTTGATCGGTTATGACCTGATTCCCCTGACCAGCCCGGAATACCTGCCGAAAGACTCGGGGCCAGACTTTCTTGGCTACCTCGGGGTGGTGAAGCGGTCGGCTGTCATCGCCTCGATCAGCGAGTCGGCGGCAGAAGAGTTTCGCGGTCTCGTGGACGCAATGCTTCCGCAGCAGCTGCCTGCGCCGAAGGTCGTCTCCCACCCGCTGCCCGTCGATATCCCCAGCAACGCGTGGGACGAAACCCTCGTCGCAAACAAAGACCTCGCGGACGCGCAGCAAGGGCTGCCGGTGATCGTCTGCGTCGGCAGCCATGAGCCGCGGAAGAATCACCTTGCCGTCCTGCATGCGGCGGAGCGACTGTGGCGCGACGGCGTGAACTTCGAGCTCTGGTTCATGGGCGGAGGCGGTTGGGGAACGTATTTCGACGTGCGCGTGAAACAACTCAAACGTCGTGGACGTCGCCTGGTCGTACGCAAGGCCGTTTCCGATCGCGTCCTCTGGGATGCCATTCGTCGGGCCAGGTTCACGGTGTTCCCCTCCCTGCACGAGGGTTTCGGACTGCCCGTCGCTGAATCCCTCTCGGTAGGAACGCCCGTCATCACGACGAACTACGGCAGCACCGCTGAGATCGCCGAGGCCGGAGGGTGCATGCTTGTCGACCCCCGGGACGACGCGCAGCTCGAGGCGGCGATGCGCTCCCTTCTCTATGACGAGTCGGTCTTCCAGCAGCTGCGGGAGCAGGCCATATCCAGGATCTTCACGAGAACCTGGGATGACTACGCGGTCGAGCTCTGGGATGTCCTCGTGAACTCTGCCGGCGAAGGGGCTCGATGAGCGCGCGCACAGCGCGGCTCACCGCCCTCGCGCGTGTCGCCCGGCTGACCGGCGCGCGGCGCCGGCAATGGGACGCGCGCGTCGCCATGGTGGTTGCCGCCATCGAGACGGATGGCAACGGGAGCGCGGCGCGGACGGGTCTTGGGGGACTCGCGAGCGAACTGGAACGCGGTGGGGTGCGAGAAACCTGGCTCGCACTCGCGGTACTGGGCGGCGCGCTTCCCGGTTCCGAGCTGGTCGTGCGGGTGCGGCGCAGGCTCGAGTTGGACGGGGGTTGGGCGGCGATCAATGAGATTCTCGCTGCACGTGCGAAGATCCGTCACCAGGGCACGGTCGAGGTCTCCCTTGCGCACCACCTCGCGCTCATCGACGTGTCCGGTCTCGTTGATGGCTCCATTCGACTGGTTGGCCGTGGCGCGGCAATTGCGACCGTACGCCAGTGGTCCCAGCGACCGGAAGCGCGGCTCGTCGTCTGGACCTCGCGCGGCGACAACCTGCGACCGATTACTGCGGCCGAGGCAGCACACCTCGATGTCGATGCGCCGGTCGGGCGCGCGGACGAGATCCTCGTCCCGTGGCAATCGAGCTATCTCCTCGCGGGAATCGTCGACGATCCGGATCGGGCCGATCGAGCCATCGCTCTTGGTGTCTACTCCGGCAACGGGGGAGGCACCCTGGGATTCGGACTTGATCCCGTGCTGAATGCCGAGGACGAGGCGTACTACAACGGCCCACGGCGCTATGCCTGGCATCTCGCCGTAGCGCGATCCCTGCCGCGTCTCGTCGCGGGCAGCACGCGCGCGGGGCTCGAATATCAGGGCTGGAAACGGATGCTGCCAGCGGTAGGGCTGGACGGCCCCGACATCCGTGTCGTTGCTTTCCCCTTGAGAGAATTGCGCTCATCGCCCGACTGGGCGGCCGCCACCGACACGGCCTGGATTCACCTGATCGGGTAGTCTTCTGGGGCTACAACAGACTTTGGGAGATTGAATGACGCGTGCGCTGATCACCGGTATCACCGGCCAGGACGGCTACTACCTCAGCAAGCTGCTCCTGTCGAAGGGGTACGAGGTCTACGGCCTTGTCCGTGGGCAGAACAACCCGAAGATCGACTTCCTGCGTACTGAGCTTCCGGAGGTGAAGATCCTCACTGGCGACCTGCTCGACACCTCGAGTCTCATCCGCGCGCTCGCCGCAGCGCAGCCGGACGAGTTCTACAACCTCGGTGCGATCTCGTTCGTTGCGTACTCGTGGGAGAACGCGTCCCTGACGAGCGACGTAACCGGTAAAGGCGTTCTGAACGCGCTCGAGGCCGTTCGACTGCACGCGGGTTCAGACATCGAAAAGGTGCGTTTCTACCAGGCGTCGAGTTCGGAGATGTTCGGGAAGGTCCAGCAGGTACCGCAGTCTGAGTCGACGCTCCTCTGGCCGCGCTCGCCATACGGTGTCGCTAAGGTTTTCGGGCACTACATGACGATCAACTACCGTGAGTCGTACGGCATGCACGCCTCGAGCGGGGTGCTGTTCAATCACGAGTCGCCGATGCGTGGGCCGGAGTTCGTGACCCGGAAGATCAGCATGGCCGTCGCCCGGATCGCCGCTGGCAAGCAGGACCGGATTGCGCTGGGCAACATCGACGCGAAACGGGACTGGGGCTTTGCCGGCGACTACGTCGACGCCATGTGGCGGATGCTCCAGCAACCCCACGGCGACGATTTCGTCATTTCGACGAGCGAGACGCATTCCGTGCGCGAGTTTCTCGAGGTCGCATTCGAGCGGGTGGGAATCACGGACTGGGAGGGGCACGTCTTCCAGGATCCGGCGTTCTTTCGCCCGGCGGAGGTCGACCTCCTCATCGGCGACGCGACCAAGGCGCGCGAGGTTCTCGGATGGTCACCCCAGGTCGACTTCAGGGAACTCGTCTCGATGATGGTCGAGGCCGATGTTGCGCGAGAGCGCGAACTGAGCAAGTACGAGTAGGCCGACGTGAGCGAACGTCCCGTTGCGCTCATCACGGGCATCACCGGGCAGACTGGCGGCTACCTGGCCGAGTTGCTGGTCGGCAGCGACTGGAGCGTCCATGGCATCGTCCGCGATGCGGATGACGCGGAGGGATCCTTCGTCGATCGAACTCCCGAGGCGCAACTGCATTCCGGTGACCTGGCCGACGGCGCTCGCATGAAAGAGGTCGTCGCCGATGTCGCCCCTGATGCCATTTTCAACCTCGGTGGCATCAGTTCTGTCGCATACTCCTGGGAGCACCCGCAGGAGACGGGCGCCATAACGGGCCTCGGCGTCGGTGCGCTGCTTGATGGCGCCGCGACGCTTGGTCGTGAAACTGGGCGCCGGGTGTCGTTCGTGCAGGCGTCGAGTGCTGAAATCTTCGGCAACTCGACCGAACAGCCCCAAACCGAGCTGACGCCCATTCGTCCCGTGAATCCCTATGGGGCGGCAAAAGCGTACGCGCACCTCCTGGTGGGCGTCTATCGGGGGCTCGGGCTTCAGGCATCCAGCTGCATTCTCTACAACCACGAGTCGCCCCGCAGGCCTGAGACGTTCGTCACGCGGAAGATCACTCGCGAGGTCGCTCGAATCTCGCTCGGAAGCTCCGATCGCCTGGAGCTCGGCAACCTGGACGCCGTACGGGACTGGGGCTGGGCCCCGGACTACGCGCGTGCCCTCTCCCTTGCGGCAGTGGGAGAGCCAGGTGACTACGTCATCGCCTCTGGCGTCGGGCACACGGTCCGGGACTTCGTTGCCGCAGCGTTCGCCGCGGCCGGAATCGACGACTGGGACGGGCTCGTTTACCAGAACCCGCAGTTCGTCCGCCCGCTTGACGCGACCTCCCTGGTGGGAGACCCGTCCAGAGCTCGCGACATCCTCGGCTGGATTCCCGAGGTGGGATTCGACGAGATGGTTCGCGCAATGGTCGAGAACGACATAGCAGAGCTGCGGGCGGCAGGCACGTCCTAACGCAGCCGTTCGTCGGGTGCGAGCGTGCTATCCGGTGCAGGATGCCGGGTCGGCTGACACCCGCCATGCATCGACCGCGATGCGGGCGCGCGTCCACGTGCCGTGCACAGGCGGTTCGCCGAGCAGCTGGATGTTGCTGGTCTGGTGTGCGACGAGTGTCGCTACGTACCCTGTGCCCCGCAGGCGGTCATCCAACGGGCTGCCGCCGTTCTGCGTCTCGAACACCAGCGCCGTTGAACCGCAGGAGACCACGTCATGGAGAACCTGCTTCGAGATGACGGCATCCGGTCCGAAATTCGGGTTGGCCTGCGACACGTTGGCGATGGAGATGCCATAGCTTCGCTGTAATGGCACGGCGAACGCCATCCAGGTGTTCGGGAAGAAGAACGTCGGAATCGGCCCAGCCGTCGTTGCACCCCACAGGATGGGCCCGTGGTGCGCCTTCGCCTCAGCGGCCAGTCGGTTAGTGAACGCGTAGTCGCCGCTCATGTACGTTCCATCGGCCATGGTCTGAAGCATCCCGGCGCCAGGAACGGCTGATGCGACGATCGCGACGACGGCGACGCACGCGGCGACTGCGGTCGCTCGGCCGCCACGCAGCACACGACCAAGGGACGGCGACTTCAGTGCCCAGCGCAGCAGGACGGCTAGCCCGACACCGGCCAGCACGCTCATCGCCGGGAACACCTCGCTGAAGAGATAGCGGTCCCAATAGAGGTAGAACGCGTGCGGACGGTCACTGCCCAGTCGGAACGTCTGGAACGCACAGAAGAACAGCACGATGGTTCCCAGCAGGACCACGATCGCAGCGGCTGCGTCGACCGTGTGCCTCCTCGCGACGCCCACGATTGCGATAACTGACAGCACAGGCAGCCAGACGCCCATTCGCAGCACGATAATGGCGACGTTGGAGCCGACCGCGAACAGCAGTACGAGTTCGACGACGACGAGCGCAGCAAGCACGATGAGCACGATGCGCCAGGCTCGCGTCGCGGTGCGGGGCGGGGCGGCTGCGGCGCTCCTCGCGCTGGCGGCGCGCTCGACAGTCCGCGGCAGCCAGATCGCCAGCAGGACGATTGCCGCCGCGGCAAGCAGCACCAGCGCCGCGGATACCGGGCCGGGTGTGAGCGCGCCGCCTCGCTTCAGCAGCACAAAAAGTGCCCGCGGTATCTCCGCCTGGACCTGGGTGTTGACGAAATACGCGGGGATAACGGCAATGCCGTACCAGAACGAAATGAGGGCGCCGAGAACGGTCGCACCAAAGAACTTCCAGATCGGTGCGGCGAGCGGCCGCCATGACGCAAAGACCAGGGAGCCGATTGCCACGACGGCGACCGGGACGAGGATCAGTCCCGCGCTGGCCCGCAACAGTCCGAGCGCGGAAAACACCAGGAATACGACCGCGCAGAGGAGCAGTTGTGCGCGCTGGCTGCGCGTCTGGATCATCGCGACGAGCAGATTGATCCAGGCCAGCAACAGGGGAGCGCTCAGCGACTCGCTTGCAGGGAACGTCGAAAACCAGATTGCGTGAACGTTCAGCGCGAGTGCGCCGGCGATCGCGAGCACGATCCAGCGATTGACGCCAAGCCTCCAGAGCACGCGTGACACACCGGCGATCAGAAGAAGCCCGGTCAGCGACATCCCTGCGGTAGTCCCGGCGAGGCCGAAGATCCACCGGGGAATCGCCATGAAGACGGGCAGGAGCGGAGGCCAGGTCGCAGAAAGGTGCCCGGTGCGGACGAATTCGTTCGCCCAGTTGACGTATGCGCCCATGTCGCCGACCCAAGGCAGGAACTCAACAGTTTCGAGCCGGAAGGCGATCGCGACCACGGCAACGACGGCGACGATGATCCACCAGGCGGGTCTCGCCCGGAGCTGTGGCCGTCGCAACCCGTCGAGGGATGCCCAGAATCGGAACGTCACGCAGGCGGCGAGCCACGCTGCAGCGAGCACGAACGACGCCCACCACCCGAACACGGTACCCGCGGTGATTGCAAGGGTGACGACAACGATGCCGAGCATCGCGGCGTCGGTGAGGAGTGCTGCCCAGCTCTCGCGCCTCCGGCGGACGAGGAAGGCGACGGGCAGGCCCGCGACGACGAAAATCAGCCCCGTCACCGCGACGGCCGCAGCGGCTTCGATCACCTGATCGCCATTCCGGCCTGGTCGGTCGCTGTCTGGAACATCTGGTTAGGATAACCGGGTGTCCCCGCAAATCTCCGCCATCCCAGATTTCGACAAGGCAGTCGACGCTCGCGAGGCACTCGCCGCACTCCAGAGCCAGCGCGTAGAGGAATGGGTCGCCCTCGTGCGCTTCGGGGATGTCATCCCGCTTTCGGTCGAAAACTCGCTGTCGTGGAAGCTGACCCGACCGGTTCGACTCGCGCAGACCGCTGTAAAGGTGTTGCGTCGCGATGGCATCACTAGGTTTTGGGCAACAGTCCGCGCGCGATTGCGCCGGCTTGTCGGTCGTTCGTGAACGACAACGATCTCGTACGGCGATCGGTAGCGGCGCTTCGGGCGAGATTGCTCGTCGTTGCGCCCAGCGTCGGCGTTGCTGCTGGCCGCGCCAACCAGTTAGCGGTTGGGCCGCTACTCGAGGCCCTGGCGGACGCCGTCGCAGGCAGTTCGACCCCGTCACGTGTCTGGTTGCTTGCCACGGCCGTTGCCGCGGGGTACCCGACTGTGGCCGAGGTCACTGCGGTGACGAGGGGCCTCGAGCTCGCAGCTCCCGGCGTGCGCGGAGGGGCGGTCCTCAGCGGGGTTGCCGTGACCGCGAGCCAGGTGCGCTCGAGCGTCGTCTCGATCGAGCTTGTCAGCGATCCCCTGGTCGACGTCGACTTTTGTGCCACGCACGCGCACAACACCGGTATCCAGCGAGTGGTGCGAAGCACAGTGCCGAAGTGGTCCGGCGCTCACGTACTCGCTGCGTGGTCGCCAGACGGCACCGGGTATCGGCGGTTGACGCCCAGCCAGGAATCCCTGGTAACGGCATGGCACTCGGGTGCGCGGGCCGAGCCGGCTGACACCAATGCAGAGCCGCTTCTCGTCCCCGTCGACGGGGCGATCCTCCTGCCCGAGGTCCCGGCGCTCGAGTACATTGCGCGGCTCGCATCGATTGCCCGCTTCTCCGGCAATCGGGTCGGCCTGATCGGCTACGACGCCATTCCGGTCGTGAGCGCGGACACCGTGAGCGACGATGAGTCTGACCGCTTCGCCCACTATCTCGAGGTTGTGAAGCATGCGAATGTCGTGTCCTGCATCAGCGAGACAACGGCGGACGAGTTTCGGTCGCTGAACAGCTCGTTCGAGGCGCAGGGGATCAGGGGGCCGTCCGTTCTGGCGCTTCCCCTGCCCGAGCAGCCCGTTGGCGGTCAGCGCGCCGCCGAACACGCTGCGCCCGTTGCGGTGCCGCTCGTTCTTATGGTGGGGAGCCTTGAACCACGCAAGAACCAGCTCGGTGTGCTGTCAGCGTCGAGGATCCTCTGGGAGCGAGGGGCCGAATTCGAGCTGCAGTTCATCGGTGGAGGCAGTGCCTGGTTCATCGCGCAATTCGATCGGGAGGTCGACGCGGTGCGTCGCCTGGGGTACCCCGTCAGCGTCCGCCGCGGCGTCAGCGACTCCGACCTCGCCGCGGCGTACCGTGCAGCAACGGTGTTCGTCTTCCCATCCCTGCAGGAGGGCTACGGGCTCCCCATTGTCGAGGCGCTTGCGACGGGCACGCCGGTGATCACCTCTAACTACGGGAGTATGGCCGAGATCGCCCAGGGAGGCGGATGCCTCAGTGTCGATCCCCGCGACGACGATGCGATCGCGGACGCGATCGAACGTCTCCTCGTCGATCCGGTCTTGCGCGAGAGCCTCATTGCTGAGGCCGCGGCCCGGCAGGGTTTGACGTGGGCGGAGTATGCGGGCTCGCTTTGGCGACAGTTCATGGAGCCGGTCGCGTGAGCGAGGACCTCGGCACCGGCATCCGTGGGGTTGTGGCTGCCCTCCTTCCCGGCAAAGCCGCCGATCGGGAGCGGGAGCGGCATCGCCTGCGCCTGGAGCACAGCATGCCGCTACCAACGGCTGAGGCGGCCTGGCTCATGCTGGCAGTGCTGGGCAGGAGGTTGCCGACCTCGGAAGAGGTCGAGCGTGCATACCGTTTCGGGCGCTTCAACGGCACGCGCGCGCTCGTTCGATCGATCGCAATGGAGCGGCTGAGGCATCCTTCGCGCTGGTTCGACGCGAAGGTCAGCGTCCTGCGATCGGCGGTGCTGCTCGACGTGCACGACTCGATCGACACGCACCTGTTGACCGGGGTGCAGCGACTTGCTCGGGGGATCGCCGAAAGCTGGATTCCGCGTGGCGCAACGCTCATCGGCTGGTCGCCGGGGCGCACGCAGCTGCGCGTCGCCGACCCTCGTGCGCTTCAGGCGGCAAAGAAGAAGCGGCGGATGGCGCGACGCGGCGTCGTTCCGTGGCAGGGCCACTATGTGCTTGCAGAGGTCGTGACGGAGCCGGAGCGGAGCGTCAGGACGCAGGCGCTCGCGCAGTACGCTCAATCGCGCACCATGCTGGTCGGCGCAGACATCATCCCGCTAACGACGGCCGAGACGACCGGCCCCCGGATGCCCGGTGTGTTCGCCAAGTACCTGGCGGCCGCAGCACGGATGAGCGTTGTCGCCGCGATCTCGTCGACGGCCGCAGCGGAATACGCCGGATGGCGGGGCATGCTGCGATCTGCGGGGATCGGCGGCCCGGAAATAGTCAATGTCCCCATCGCAGAGACCGCAGGCATTGCCTCTCCTGACGCGCGCGCGGAGGCGGAGCGTCTCCTGCTCGCAGCGGACGATGAGGGAACGCTTCCGCTTGTCCTCAGCGTCGGCAGTCATGAGCCGCGGAAGAACCACGGCGCTGTCCTCGCCGCCGCCGAGCTCCTCTGGCGTGAGGGGCTTCGATTCAACCTGGTCTTCATCGGCGGAAACGCGTGGAGCAGCGACGAATTCAGGATGCGACTGGCCGCGCTGAGCTCGGCCGGTCGCCCGATCCAGAGCCTGTCTGGCGCATCGGACGCGATTCTCTGGTGGGCGTACCGGCTGGCGCGACTCACGGTATTTCCGTCGGTCAACGAGGGGTTCGGGCTTCCCGTCGTCGAGTCGTTGCACTCCGGAACGCCGGTCGTGACGTCCCGCTTCGGCAGCATGGAGGACATCGCTCGTGGTGGCGGCTGCGTCTTGGTCGACCCACACGATGACCGGGACGTTGCGGCAGGCATCCGAAGTTTGCTCCTCGACGATGCGCTGCACGATCGCCTGGCGGCGGAGGCGGTTGCCAGGCCCTTGCGGAGCTGGGGCGCGTACGCGGGTGACCTCTGGCGGATATTAGTGGGCTAAAATGAATTCGCCCAACTCTCGAGGCTCCCGGTAGAGCCAGAGTTTCCTCTTGCCTTTCGGAGCTTGCCGATGACCGATACAGCACGGCAGCGAGCCGAGCGGTTGTCGACTCTCCCGTTCGAGACGGTCGGGGGCGGCTATCGCAACTTTTTCTCGGGCACCGGGCACGCCCTGCGCCAGCTCTGGCAGCACCGCGAGCTCCAGGGCCTGCTCGTGCGGCGCGAGCTGAAAGCTCGTTACAAGGATTCATCGCTCGGCTTCCTCTGGTCGCTGATCAAGCCGCTCACCCTGCTGCTCGTCTACTATTTCGCGATAGGCAAGGTGCTCGGGGCGGAGCACACCACACCGATGTTCGCCATCCTGGTGTTCTCCGGCCTCACGATCTGGGGGCTGTTCAGTGAGATCCTGACGACGGGAACCATGTCGATCCTGACGAACGCCGGCCTCATCAAGAAGGTCTACGTTCCCCGTGAGATCTTCCCCCTCGCTGCCGTGGGGTCCGCGTTGTTCAACTTCGCCATCCAGCTTGGTGTGCTCGTCATCGCGATCATCGCGTTCGGGCAGTTCGTGTTCACGTGGCAGCTGCTGTACTTCTTCCCTGCTGTGCTCATCGTGCTGTTATTCGGCACGGCGTTCGCCATCCTGCTATCTGCGCTCAACGTGTACCTGCGCGACATCCAATATCTCGTCGACGTCGCGATGATGATTTTGGTCTGGGCTTCGCCGATCATCTACTCGTTCGCGAACGTCGCAGCGAACACCAACAAATTCATCACGTCGTTGTATCTGCTCAATCCGATGACCGTCGCCGTGATCGCGTTCCAGCGCGCGATGTGGTTGCCCGGGCCGACAGTCCAGAACGAGCTTGCGAAGGCTCATGTCGATCCCGCGACGTTCTACCCGGCAGATCTCAACTTGCGACTCGTCGTTCTCATCGTCATCGGCGCCGTGTTCCTCTGGATATCGCACCGCGTCTTCCTGCGCCTGCAGGGCAACTTCGCGCAGGAAATTTGAGCATGACGACAGAAGTGGGCACGACGGCACCCGTCGTCGTGAGGATTGACGACCTGAGCAAGCGCTTCGTCATTCGCAAGGAGAAGTCCCTCAAAGAGCGGATCGTCAACTTCGGGCGGTCCCAGAAGTTCAAGGAAGACTTCTACGCGCTGAAGCACGTCTCGCTCGACATCCCTGCCGGGCAGACCGTCGGTCTCGTCGGGCACAACGGGTCGGGAAAGTCGACGCTCCTGAAGACGATCGGCGGCATCATCCAGCCGAGTTCCGGCAGCGTCCAGCGCCGAGGCCAGATCGCGGCCCTGCTCGAGCTCGGCGCGGGCTTCCACCCGGATCTGACCGGTCGGGAGAACGTCGAACTGAACGGATCGATCCTGGGTCTCAGCAGGCAGACGATCGCGGCATCCTTCGACTCGATCGTGGAGTTCTCCGAGATCGGAGACTTCATCGATACCCAGGTCAAGTTCTACTCATCAGGCATGTACGTGCGACTTGCGTTTGCAATCGCGGTGCATGTCGACCCGGACATCCTGCTCGTGGATGAGGTGCTCGCCGTTGGCGACGAGCCGTTCCAGCTGAAGTGCATGGCGAAGATCCGCGAATTCCAGGAACAGGGTCGGACCATCGTGCTCGTGAGCCATGCAGCAGACCAGATCCGCGATGTCTGCGATCGGGTCATCGTGCTGAAGCACGGCGAAGTGATTTTCGACGGAGACACCACGCCGGGCCTCAAGGCGTTGAAGAAGAGTTTCAGCTGACCGGCTGCAAAGCATCAGGAGTGAAATGAAGGTATTCGTCCAGGTCCCGTGCCTCAACGAGGAGGAGACGCTCCCCGCGGTGCTCGACAGCATTCCGAAGTCGATCCCCGGCGTTGACGAACTCGTCGTGCTGATCATCGACGACGGCTCGACCGACCGGACTGTGGCCGTCGCGAAGGAGCACGGCGTTACCCACTTCGTGCACCACACGCGCAACATGGGCCTCGCCCGCTCCTTCCGCGACGGCGTTCACTACGCGCTTGCCCACGGCGCAGACATCGTCGTGAACACGGACGGCGACAACCAGTATCCGCAGGATCGCATCCCGGACCTCCTCGCGCCATTGTTGAAGGGAGAGGCCGATATCTCGATCGGCGATCGCCAGACCCACAAGATCGCGCATTTTTCGTGGGGCAAAAAGCAGCTCCAGCGCATCGGCAGCCAGGTCGTCAACTTCGCGGCCGACACCAAACTGCCGGATGCCGCGAGCGGATTCCGCGCGTACTCGAAGGAGTCGCTGATCAGGCTGAACGTCGTAACGCAGTTCAGCTACTGCATGGAGACGATCATCCAGGCGGGAAACAAGCGCCTCAAGATCGCCAGCGTTCCGGTCGACACAAATGCCAAGACTCGCGAATCCCGGCTCTTCAACAGCACGCCCCAGCACGTGTTCAAATCGGCAGAGGCCATCCTCCGCAGCTACGTGATGTTCAAGCCGTTCGGGTTCTTCGCGATCGTGGCTCTCGTGATGTTCATCGCAGCGCTGATTCCGTTCGTTCGCTACCTGATCCTGCTTGCGATTACGCCCGGATACCCGGGCGCGCACCTGCAGTCCCTGATCCTCGGTGTCGCGTTCCTCGTCGGCGCATTGCTCTCCATAGCGCTCGGGGTGCTTGCCGACCTGCAACGCACCAACCGCATCCTGGCCGAGGAGACTCTCGAACGGGTCAAGGAGATGCAGTACGGCGTGAAGCGCGATCACCTCGAGGACTCGAACACCTGGGGACCCGACCTGCCGTAGCGAGAACTGGTGCAATCGTTCGGCGGCCGCCAGTACCTGGCCGCGGGCCGTTCATGGCTCCAGCGGCCGACGCCAGCTGAGGTGTTGCGCGACTTTCACAGAACAGACGACGGTGACGAGCCATCCCCACTCGATCAGGATCGTTGACTCCATGATCGAGGTCGTGACAAGCGCGACCAGGACGAGCGCCGGCCAGACGAAGACGCGGCTGCGCTTCTGCGTCGCGAGTACCCACGCTCGGATTATGGCGAGCGCAATGAACACCAGGAACGCGAAGAGGCCGATAATCCCGAGCTGGAACCAGACGTCGAAGAATGCGTTCAGCGCCGACTCGTGCTGCACGGTGTCGACGGCGTCGAAGGGATAGATCCCGTCCGGCCAGACCCCGGACCAGCCCCAGCCCTCGAGAGTGTGCAGCTGGATGTACGGGAACAGATGGTTCCAGATCGAGAGCCGGTACTTCAGGTCACCGGTCGCGCCGATCAGGCGAAGCAGGGTGTCGCGCTGGGCGAAGGCTATGACGAGCGCGATGAGCGCCGCCGTGCCGAGTCCCCACAGCCAGAACCGCCGTACTCGCGCTGGCACTCGACGCAGCGCGAGCAGGCCGAAGGATGCAACGCCGAGGATGGCGAGGACACCGAGGTTGACGGGGGATTGAGTCAGCACGATCGAGATCGCCGCTGCGACGAGCGACGCGATACCCAGGGTCCTGCCTATCGAGCGCGTGAGGACTTCCGTGCCGAAGGTGACGAGGGCGAGAAGCGAGACGAGACCGAGGTCGTTTCGAGAACCCATGACCCCCTGGATTGGTCCGCCGGATGCGAGGTTGCCCTGGATGCCGAGGAAGGGGAACGACGTATCGAAGAGGAGCCCGACGACGATCTCCGCAAGGAGAGACACGACGATGACGGCGCGGAGGACGTCGCCGATCGCACGGACGATCTGGATAAAGTCGCGGGCGAGGGCGACGTAGACCGCCAGCAGGGTGAAGGTGACCTGGTAGACGATCGCGCCAAGGGTTAT
This sequence comes from Galbitalea sp., assembly GCA_036499165.1. Taxonomy (GTDB): domain Bacteria; phylum Actinomycetota; class Actinomycetes; order Actinomycetales; family Microbacteriaceae; genus Galbitalea. Next base: position 41,878 of record DASYEE010000133.1, read on the forward strand.
CCACTGGTAGTTGCTGAAGAAGATCGTTACCGCGGTCCAGCCGATGAAGACGGCGAGGGAAATGGGTATGAATCCGCGCCACTCGAGGCTCTCGCGCTGGCCAACGAGGCCGAGCCCGCAGAGGACGATGAGCCCGGCGAGGATCGCGAAGAATCCGGCATCGCCGATCAGCTGGCGCAGCAGGAATGAGAAGAACGCTGCGCCGACGGCGGCGCGCGACAGCGCCGCCGAGAACCGGGGTGAGCCGAGGAACTCGAGCGCCACGCGTGAGCGTCGTGCCGGGACGGCCTGCGCGTTCATCCTGCCGACAGCTCCAGCAGCTCGCGCTTGCTCGACACCGCGATGAGGCTGAGCAGCAGCATCCCATACTCGATCAGGAGCCTCGACTCCGTGAGGCTCTGCACCAGTAACGCGGTGATGATGAGAATCGGCAGCAGCGTCAGCGGCGAGCGCTTGAGGGCGCCTGCCGCGTGCGTGCGCCCGTCGCCGACCACGCCGGCTTCCGGCTGCGCGACCGCAAGGATCCAGGTCCGCACGAGCGTCGAGAGCGCGAACGCGATGAACAGGACGAGACCGATAACACCAAGCTGGAAGAGCACGTCCAGCCACGCGTCATGAGCTTGGAGATATTGCACGCCGTTGATGACGAAGTGGTATTTCTTGTTGTCGAAAGGCTCGATGAACGGTACCCAGTAGCTGATCCACCCCCACCCGGCAACCGGGCGCTGACTGGCGAGTGACGCGACGCTGGACCAGATCCCGGTGCGCCCGGTGAGGCTGTCGCTTTTGCCGAGCAGCTCGAGCACCTGGCGCTGGAAGATGATGATCGTGACGACGGCGATCACTCCGAGCCCGAGTGCGACGCCGTAGACGCTCCGGCGCGCGCGCGTCGTTCGCGTCGACCGGATCGCCACCAGGACCACGGCGACCACCGCGACCACAACGAGCGCCACCGTCACGGTTGCTGAGCGGGTCAGCCCGACGCAGGCGGCTGCGACGACGAGCCAGAAGATGCCGGAGCCGCGCCGCACCGATCCGGACGCCAGCTGGAGGGCGAAGACGATGATGGCGAGCAGTGCAACGAACCCCAGCAGGTTCGAGTTGCCCATGATGCCCTGGATCTTATGCCCGCTGAACAGCAGGTCGCGCGACCAGTAGTCGGCGGCGTAGATGTGGAGTCCCGTGTAGTTGGTCCAGAACGGAAGGATCGGGTGGCGGATGATCGTCGCGACGAACAGCTCGAACACGAGCGAGACGGCGAGGATGATGCGCAGGGCCATCCCGAGGGCCCAGGCCAGTTCTTCCTTGCTGAGGACGACGGCGAAGAACGTTGCAGCCCCGACCGTCATGATCGTGGTGAGTGCTGCGGCGGCCGTCCACGCGCGGTACTCCGACCATGCGATGGACAGCACGGTCAGTGCCACGAACGCCATCATCGGGTACGGCAGCCTGTTGAAGGTCCAGCGGTGACGCTCCCGGAACAACAGGCCGATCGCGAGACCAGAAATGGCGAGCACGATCGCCGTGAAGCCGAACCACGAGACCGAATACCGCCAGGCGTCGCCAGCGAGGACCGTGAACAGGGCAACCACCGCGAACCACCGACGGAAATTGCGGCTCTCGACCATGATGACGAGGCTATACGACAGGGTGCGCGCCCTACAGCACCGCTCGCTAGACGAACGCCGCCTTGCCCGTGATCGCGCGACCAACGATGAGCGTATTCATCTCGCGTGTGCCCTCGTAGCTGTAGATCGCCTCCGCATCCATGAAGTGCCGGATGACGTCGTTGTCGAGAACGATGCCGTTGCCGCCGAACAATTCGCGGCACCACGCAACGGTCTCGCGCATCCTGGAGGTCGTGAATTCTTTAGCGAGCGCGGAGTGTTCGTCGCGCTGCCTGCCCTCATCGAGCATCTTCGACACCTGCGTGACGACACCGATCGACGCCGTGATGTTGCCGAGGCTCTTCGCGAGCAGTTCCTGGACGAGCTGGTGCGAACCGATCGTCTTGCCGAACTGTTCGCGCTCGCCCGCGTACTTGACCGCGGCTTCATACGCGCCAATCGAGTTGCCGACCGCGGCCCACGCCACCTCGGCGCGGGTGAGACGCAGCACCGCTGCGGTCTCCCGAAACGAGTTGCCCTTCGCGAGTCGATAATTTGAAGGAACTACGACGTTGTCGAGGACGATATCGGCGTTCTGCACGATACGCAGTGCCTGTTTTCCTTCAATTTTTGTTCCCGTGTAGCCGGGGGTGGATGTCGGGACGATGAAGCCCTTGACCTGGCCATCCTCGGTGCTCTTTGCCCAGATGATCGTGACGTCGCTGATCGAGCCGTTGCCGATCCAGCGCTTGGCGCCGTTCAACACCCAGGTGTCACCGTCGGGAGTCGCGGTCGTGCGCAGGCCCTGCGCGGAATCCGATCCGGACAACGGTTCGGTCAGGCCGAAGGCGCCGAGGAGCTCGCCGCTCGCGAACTTCGGCAGCCATTCCGCGCGCTGCTCCGGCGAACCGGCTACGGCAATGGAACCCATCACGAGGCCGTTCTGCATTCCGACGAGCGTCGCGATGCTGGCATCCACTCGCCCGAGTTCGAGGGCGACCCAGCCCCGGAAGACGGCCGAATTCTCGAACGGCTGCGTCTCCTCCCACGGCAGCCCGAACAGGCCGAGGTCGGCGAGTCCCTGGACTGCGGGATAGATGAACTCTCCGCGCGCCCAGTGGTCGTTGACGAGCGGCCGGATCTCCGTCTCGAGGTACTCGCGAAGCCGCAGGATGACATCCTTCTCACGGTCTGTGAGGGCGTCCTCGAAGCCGTAGAAGTCGCTGGTGAGTAGCTCGAATGACATATGAATGCTCCATCGTGTGTCGAATACCTCCTAAACAGTACGGCGACCGACTGGGCGACCAGAATGCGGTTGGTACTTTGGTCTAACTCACCACGGAGGAGACACCCGGATGTTTGTAGGCATTGCCAATGCGCCCCGCGACTACGCGTGGGGCTCGCGCGGAGACATCGCAGCGCTCCTTCACCGGCCCGCTTCCGGTGGCCCGGAGGCGGAGTACTGGCTCGGCACGCATCCCGGTTCGCCGAGCGTCCTCGTCGGCGATCACGAACGCACTCTCGCTGATATCACCAGCCTGCCCTTCATCATGAAGGTGCTCGCGGCCGAGACGCCGGTGTCGCTGCAGGCGCATCCCTCCACCGCACAGGCCGTCGAGGGCTTCGCGCGCGAGAACGCGGCAGGCATCCCGCTGGATGCCGCAAACCGCAACTACAAGGACGACCGGCACAAACCAGAACTTATCTATGCGGTGAGTGACCGATTCGAGGCGCTGTGCGGCTTTCGGCCGGTCGCTGCCAGCCGCGAGGCGATCGCAAGCTTCGGTGACGATCCGGTTGTCGTCGACTTCCTGGGCCGCCTGACCTCTGACGCCGCGCTGCCCGATGTGTTCTCCTGGCTGCTCGGCGGGGGAGAGGATGTTGCCGCACTCCTCG
>DASYEE010000134.1:0-6430 GCA_036499165.1 Galbitalea sp.
TCGTCGATGATCGCCTTCTTGACGTCTTGTTCGAGTGCCATAGATGGGATCCCCTCTCTTCTTGCTGCGCGGCGCCGGCTCCCGAATGGAGCGGCTCTCTTTATCCGCGGCCGTTGGACGGCAACCTTGAGATGTTAGCAGTTCCTCCACCTCCGCCAAGCAGGTTCGAGAATGTCGGTGGGGTGGACTAGTTTTTCTGGTATCTTCAAAAACTAGTCCACCACCCACACATGGAGCACCTCTTGACACAGATGGATGACATCGTCACCTTGGCACGCCTTGCGCTCGACGGTCAGATAGACGATGTCCGAACGTTCGCCCGTCGCTTGGCGCAGAAATACTCGACAGACTTCCCGGTCGAAGCCGGGACTCTTCGCTCACTTGTCCGAGGTCAGAACCGCGACGGTGCCCTGGTTCGCCAGTCTCCGGGGCGAACGCCCGTCGACTCCGACACTCGCCTTGACTTGCTCCAAATCAAACATCCCGCTTTGGATGCCATCTCATTGGTACTTCAGGCAAGAACGATGAGCGAGGTCGGACAGCTCGTTGAAGAGAGGTCCGAACTCGAAGCACTCAACGCCGCAGGACTTGCTCCCACTAAGACGGCTCTCTTCGTGGGCGCGCCAGGGGTTGGGAAAACTCTCGCTGCCAACTGGGTTGCCGCCTCGCTCGATCTCCCTCTTATGACCCTCAACCTTGCGTCCGTAATGAGTAGCTATTTGGGAAAGACGGGAACGAATCTCAAGCAAGTGCTCGACTTCGCGCGGTCGAACCCAGGCGTCCTCTTCCTGGATGAGATCGACGCGGTGGCAAAGCGACGAGATGACATCGGCGACGTTGGCGAGTTGAAGCGCCTCGTAAATGTGCTTCTTCAGGAAATAGACACCTGGCCCGAGGGGACACTTCTGCTAGCTGCGACGAACCATCCCGATCTCCTCGACCCCGCCATTTGGCGGCGATTCGAGTCGGTGATTCAGTTCGACCTTCCGAATGACGAAATCATTCGCACCCACCTGGGTTCCGTTCTCGGGGGGGTGTCACTAAGCAAAGACCTGGAGACCGCCCTCGCAGTCTCCTATTCGGCTTCAACCCTTAGCGATCTTCAACGCGACGTACGGCGAGTCTGGCGTGCCTCGATCGTGACGCAACAGCCGCTCGACGAGGTGCTCTGGAATCTAGTTGAGGGTCAGCTGAAGGCCCTTTCCCGGACGAGCCGTATCGAGCAATCAGAACGGCTCTTGAAGGCAGGTCTCTCTCAACGATCCGTTCAGAAGCTGACCGGAACGAGTCGGGACACTCTGCGAAGCAGGGGGACGAATGAGGAGGGGCGGAACTGATGGCTGATGCGCGGAAGAACTTCTTGATCGGGTTCGGGGAGCGGCTGACGGCGGATGTCCCGCCTCCCCGGCGAAACAACACCAAGTTGCCCGCTTACACCGTGGATGAAGCCAGAGGCCGTCTGGCGCTTGGAGTAACTGCAACCGTGGCCGAGATTTTGGATCTTCCGAGCGAAGCAAAGCCTCGCAACCTCGCGGTGGCCGCTTTCACTCTTCACCCCGAGTGGATCGCAAAGTCCTACTATCCGGCGCAGTTGCTAACTCGACTCGGGATGGCCACCGTCGGGAGCCGGCCCACCGTGGTCACTCCCGAAAAATGGTCTCGCAAACCCGAACCGAGTGCGGTGGCGACGACAGACCTATTTGTCAGTGGCACCGTGGAGGCGTTCGAACGATTGTCCGAGTTGGTGCTTGCTGACGACACAGATGCGGAACTCGAGCAGCTTGTTCGCGTCGAGGCTGTTTCCGCAGTCAGATCGGCGGACAAGGTCAAGCACGGCACTGCTGACATGCCCTTCCCGGACTTCTACGAAGTAGCTTTGCACTCCCTCCTCAACGATGACTCGGACTTCGTGGCCGGCGACTTCGTTGAGTTCGCGAACGGAATCGGCGCTGAAGTGCGCCTTGACCGCCGGATCGACGCGGGCGACCTCCTCTTCGTCCCCGTTCACGCGACCGCGGATCAAATTGATCGGCTAGCCGCGTACTCGATGCTTCGTGTTGCTCGTCCCCTCTCGGGCCTCCAGCGGATTGGCGCTGGCACTGCGAGGTCTGTCGGGCCCATCGGCGTGATGCCGGACTCGGTCCTCGACGACTCGTTTCGAGTTGCCGTTCTCGACGGAGGCCTCCCCGGCAACGACTTCGACGGCCTCGCAACGGTCCAAACGCTGCCAGGAGTGGGCGCGCCAGATCCCGACTTCGAAGCGCACGGCAAGAAGGTCACCTCAGCTGCCTTGTTCGGCCCGATCCCCGACGACGGTGCGTTACCCATCCCCTACGCGACGGTTGACACGTTTCAGGTGCTCGATGAAGATTCCGAAAGCGATCCGTACAACATGTTCGATGTTCTCGCGAGAATCGAGGCAGTCATCGCTCAGCAGCGCTACACGTTCATCTCGTTGAGCATTGGACCCGACGTTCAATGCGAAGACGATGACGTGCACGTCTGGACTTCGAAGCTCGACGAGCTGCTAAGTGACGGAAAAGCACTCATGGCCGTTGCAGTGGGAAACAATGGCGAAAAGGACTGGGCTTCGGGCAACGCCCGGATCCTTGTTCCAAGCGACGCAGCCAACGTGCTATCGGTGGGCGCCGCAGACTCACACTCCGACGTTTGGAACCGTGCCTCCTACAGCGCCATCGGCCCCGGCCGAAGCCCCGCGACCGTCAAGCCCGACCTGCTCCACTTCGGCGGCGACGACCCCGAGCCGTTCAACGTCATCGGACTGACCGGCGACCTGATTCCAGAGGCCGGAACGAGCTTTTCCGCTCCGGCGGCCATCCGGCTTGCCGCGGGTATCCGGGCCTATTTCGGAGGGGTTCTAACCCCTCTCACGCTCAAGACATTGCTCGTGCACACTGCGGAAAACGACTTGGCGTACCCCGCGGCGGAGGTTGGTTGGGGGCGGCTTCGCAGGGACGTCGAAGACCTGATCAGTTTCGGCGATGACGAGGTCAGGGTCGTCTATCAAGGAACCCTTCGGCCAGGTGGCTGGTCGAGAGCGACCCTGCCCATTCCCAACGGTGCACTCAGGGGCAACATCGAAATCGACGCCACTCTTGGTCTCCTTGGCCCGGTCGATACCGCGGATCCTGGCAATTACACCCGGGGTGGTCTCGAGGTGGTATTCCGCCCGGACATCACGAAGTACACGAAAGCAGACGCGCAGAATCCCGACTCCGATCCGTTCTTTCAGTCCAAGGACTACGCCACGGAGGTGGAGCAGCGCGCCGACGACATGAAATGGCAGCCGATTCTCAAGAAGTCGAAGATCTACAAGTCCACGAAACTGAATCAGCCCGTCTTCGACATTCACTACAACGCGCGGACTCGCGGTGCTCAGGCAATCGGCGCTCAACCCCTCAACTACTCTCTTTGCATCACGATTCGGGCACGTGACATGCCAGACCTTTACACGGCAGTAATGCGAACGTTCGCAGGCCGCCTAGAAGCATTGCGCGTGCAGAGTCAAGTCGCATCCCGTATCGACGGTCTGTAGAGCGACACCCCGACTGGAACGGTGCCAAATGGATAGCTCAGCTTTGTGGAGTGTTGCGGTGTTCCTGACCACCGTGTTCACGCTCCTGCAAGGCGCCGCATGGGCGTACCGGAGGCTGTTCGTCAAGGCTCCAGCGCCGATCCTGGGGTGGTGGGTGCACACGGAAACGGTTGTGGATGTCCGGGAACCAATTGCCGACTTGCAACTTCAGTACAACTTCCGACCAATCACATCGCTGTCGCGGTCGACAATTGCCGTCTGGTACTCCGGCAAGACGGCAATCAGACCACAAGACGTTGCGACAACGGAACCGCTCCGCTTGGTCGTGGGGTCGGGCAACCGATTCATTTCAGCACGTCGCGTCAGCCATAGTTCCGACGCGTCTGATTTGGAGGTCGCGGTAGTGCGGGGCGACCCACGCACATTGCCGTTGCGGTTCAACCACCTTGAAAACGGCGACGGCGCAGTATTTGAGTTAGCTCATTCAGGCGACATCAGTCTCGCGGGAGTTGTAGTCGATGTGCGAACTCGAGGTTGGGAAGCGAGGGGGTTCAATCTCGACCTCGACTACCGCCGATGGGCTCGCAAGGCTAAGGGACGACGGCGGTACCGGTACCGACGGTACTTCAACCAGTTCGCCTTCCTGGCGGGACTTGCAGCTGTCATCTCGCCAACAATTGCGATTGCTGTTGGCCGAGCGAATGGAGTGCCTTACCTTGACGGCGTTAGTCCCGCCGAGGTGTTCTCGGGCATGGATCCGTTCTGGGGCAATGTCGCAGTCTTTGCGTTGATCTTCTTTCTGGCCTCAATGGTGCTTGCGTTTGTTGTCAACCCGACGCAATCGGTTCATGCCCCGCTTACGATTTTCTCAATCGAAGATGGTGAAGGCGGAGACGTTCTGGCTGACCGGGAATAGGGCTTCTGGGCGGCGCCGGCGTCAGGCCGAGGGCGCGCAGGGCGGCCGCGAGCATCCGGTTGCCTTCGCGCAGCACCCACCGCAAGCACTTTCGCGGGTCACGGTAGTCGACGGCATCCACGCGGCCAGCCTTGCTGATGGGTCCAAAGTCTCATCCGCAGGACAGAAGGGTGTCGGGGCTGAGGAGGATCATTCGTTCCATGAGCGACGACGAACCCGAAGATCCGTCCGACGGGCCTGGGGCTGAAACCAAAGAAGACGACGCACGAGTCTCGAACGCCGCCAGCATCCTCGGGACGGACGCGGGGATCGCGCCGACCCTCGGCGCGGATTTCGCAAAGGGGATCGCGCCGTTTGTCCTCGGTGCCGACTTCGTAAAGGGCATAACGCCGCCGATCCTGGGCGCCGACTTCGCGAAGGAAATCACCCAACCCCTTCTCGATGGTGGAATTGCCGAGGCGATAGGCAAGTCGAGCGGCATAGCAACGGCCATCCGAGGAATCGTTGGGGTAACTCCCATCCTGCCGAACGTAGCCATTCCGGAACCTCTCGATTACGGGATTGCGGATCAGGTCCACGCCTTCACGCCCTACATCGACCCGGCCCCGCGGCGAACGGCAGACGCAGCGGAACAGACGGCCGAGTACACCCGCGACCTCCTCAACGCGATGCACAAGAGCGTGCAACTGAACGAAAACGCACGCCAGGAGAATGCCGAGTTCGCTGCCTTCACTCGTCGCGTGAGCATGCTCGCCATTGTCGTGGCGTTCGCCTCGCTCGGCCTCGGCGTAGCATCACTCGTCGTCGCGATCGTCGCCATCAACCACCCATGAGCGGCGGCTCGGTCTCGCCAGAGGAGGAGCGGGCGTTCGCCATCATCGAGAGCGTCGTCGGGACGCAAGTGACTCCGACAGACGTCGCCGGGGCGAGGCCTGGATCACTCGACGGCAGGATCGACTTCACCGACGGCCGCGTCGGAGTGGTCGAAGTGAGCACCCTCGGCACCAGCCGCGAATTTCATCTCGCAGATCGGATGCGGAAGGTCGGCGGCCATTTCGAAGCCCCGGGCGACTGGGCATGGGTCATCGGCCTTAGCGACGTAGCCGAGTTCGAACGAGTGCGGAGCGTCTGTTCGAAGGTCATCCTCATCTGCGAGAAGCATCGAGTTCACTCGCCGAGCGCGCTGCCCGCGGACGTCATCGGGGCTGACCTTGACCTCGACTGGCTGGTCCACCAAACCCGCACCAATTTTTTTGGTGTCATGCTTCCCGATGGTGCTCGCGACGCAGAAGCAAGAGCGCACCTTCACGTATTGCAGACCGTCGCGTCCTGGGATCGCGGCCGGGACGGACTCCTCGCAGGCCTCAACGACGCACTCCACCGAGACCCCCTCGTGAAGCGGATGTCAAAACTGGCGGCCGCACCGGGCGAAGAGCGGCATCTCTTCCTAGCCGTCACGATTGGCGGCCTCTATGAGGCGACCTCTTACGACCTCATCATGCATTCGATCCGCCCGGAAGAAGCCGGGCATATCAACGGCGATCCAGATGTCCCGCACTCTGTCACCGATTTGTGGCTCGACGTCGGATGGGGTTCACGTGTCACCAGGTGGACGCGCGGCCTCGGTTGGAGCGATCCGCACTTCGACCTCAGCGCCTAAGCCAGCTCCGGCGACGTGCACGAGGATGTCCGCGATCGACTTGCCCGTGCAATGCACGCGGCATTCGCATCCTCCGGAGTCCTCCAAACAGTCCACTTCCGCTGAACGCGAGTTCGCGGCATCCTGAACTCACGGCCCCACGCAGAGCGCGCGCGACCTGATCCCCTCCCCCAACCTCAGTTCAGGAGCATCCACCATGACTCTCACCGACGTCGAGCTTGCCGAAGTTGCCGCGGCCAACAAGTCGGGCAAGACGCCCGTTGTCTTCATTCACGGTCTCTGGCTGCTTAGCAGCAGC
>DASYEE010000135.1:0-2140 GCA_036499165.1 Galbitalea sp.
CTGCGCGTAGTAGAAGTTCGGATAGTCGAGGCGCGGCTCCGACTCGTGGAACGGGGTTTCGGCCATGACCGCCTTGCCATAGGCCTCGAACGGCCCGAGGTAGTGCTTGAGCCCGGTCATCAAGGCGACGTGCTCGATCGACTTCGCCGGCTCGAGCGCGGCCAGCAGGTTGCGGACGGTGGCGCTGTTGACGCGGATGTTCTCGGCCTCGCTGTCTTGCTTCATCCAGGCCGTGATCGCGACGAAGGTCGGCTTCACATCGGCGAGCGCCGTCGCGAGCGCCTCGGGGTCGAGCAGATCGGCCCGGATGCTGGTCACCCCCGGCAACTCGACGGACCCGCTGCGAGACAGCCCGAAGGTGGTCCACCCCTCGCGCGCGAGCATCCCCGCGAGCGACTGGCCGACGATGCCCGTCGACCCGACGACGAGAGCGCGCTTCGGAGACGCCATGACTACGCCGTCAACGACTCGAGCGATGGGCGCTCGGCGAGGTACGTCGCGATGGCCTCTTCGTGCGGCGTCGTGTACGCCTCTTCGACCAGCTCGACGGTGACGCCGTCGGGGTCGAGGAAGTAGATCCATCGCCACCCGGCAAGCACCCCCTCGTCGACGAGGTTGGGCTCGGACAGAAACTCGATGCCCTTGGCGCGCAACTCGGCGACGGTGGCCTCCATGTCGTCCACCTTCAAGGCGATGTGCATGGCGCCGAGACGGTTCTGGGGCTGCACCTCGGTGTTGTCGGCTGGGCGGTTGCCGTACTCCAGCAGCTCGAGTACGCCGGTGCCTGCCTGAAGGTTGCACTGCCGCAGCGATCCGCCTGGCACGCCGACACCTGTGGCGAGTTCGGGTCCCGAGAACCACGGGCTGGGCTCGGTCAGGATCGGGAGGCCGAGCACATCGCGATAGAAGTAGATGGATCGATCGAGATTCTTGACGATGATCCCGGTGTGATGAACGCCGGTAAAGGTCACGCGCACTCCTTTGGGTGTTGGGACGGCGAACGGCGGCCTCGCGCCTGTTCGCTGGCAACTCTAGCCTGTTCTGTCCTGATTAACACAGCGGTCGCCCCGGCGGCCCGAAATCGCGATTCATACGCCAGCACGGCGTGAATAGCGCGCATGTGTATATTGAACGACAACCGGTTTTCCGGACTCGGTCTGTGCAGCAGCACTACAACGAGGCAGTGCAGATGGCGCGGCGGAAACGCCCGCCGGACGGGTCGAAATGCGCGACACTGAGGTTCACATGGACAACCTGGGATCACGTCTGAAAGACGTCAGACTCACGGCGGGCCTGACGCTGCGCGAACTTGCCAGACAGGCGGGCGTCTCACCGTCATTCGTGTCCCAGATCGAGAACGGCAAGTCCCAGCCATCGGTCGCCACCCTCTACGCGTTCGCACAACTGCTCAACGTGTCGATCGACGAATTGTTCGACCAGCGCGGGGCCGGAGCCGATCGAGTCCCGCTCGTCGAAGGGTGGGGACCCGACGGCGACAAGAACCCCACCAATGCCTGGCATCCCTCCGAGTACTCGAACCGGGTCTCGGTCGTTCACCCGAGTCACCGCTCGCATCTGGTGATGGCCGACGGCGTGGAATGGGAGCGTTTGGCAGCGACGCCCGAGCACGCTGTCAACTTCATGAAGATCAGCTACGCGCCTGGCGCCACCTCCACTGCGGGCGGCGACCTCGTCGGGCACGAGGGCTTCGAGTACGGCTATGTGTTGAAGGGAACGGTCGAGGTGACGGTCGGCACCGAGGTCTTCACCTTGAACGTCGGCGAGTCCCTCGGCTTCGATTCGAGCATCCCGCATGTGCTGCGCAACGTCGGCGACGGCGGGTTCGAGGGCATCTGGTTCGTGCACGGCCGCAAGCACTGAACGCGAGAACTAGTCGGCGAAGCCGATCCTGGCGCTAGTCGGCGAAGCCGATCCTGGTTTGCAGCCGCTTCATCCAGTGCGGCGCCCACCACATGATGCGCTGCTGCCAGGTCATGAACGCGGGCACCAGCAGGCAGCGCACCAGCGTCGCGTCGAGCAGCACCGCGACCGCCAGCGCGACGCCGAGTTGCTTGATCACCATCAGATCGCCGGTGGCGAATCCGGCGAACACCACGATGATGATCGCGGCCGCAGAGGT
>DASYEE010000136.1:0-9660 GCA_036499165.1 Galbitalea sp.
CCCTCGGCCTTCGACACGATCTTGGAACTCACGACAAGGATGTCGCCATGATGAATCTGCCCGGATGCCTCGATCGCGTCGCCGATGACGAGCCCGAGGTCCATGCCGGGCGCGATCTCGGGTATCCCGGGCAGCGCCCACACCGAAAATCCCATGGCGAAGCCGCCCGACGCGCTCATCGGACCAGCGCCGGAAGCACATCGCGGGCGAACACGTCGACCCACTCGCGCTGGTTACGGCCAACGTTGTGCAGGTACACGCGATCGAACCCGAGGTCGAGATAGCGCTGGATATGCGCGCGGTGCACGTCCGGATCCTCGGAGACGAGCATCCGCCCGTCGAAATCCTCCGGCCGGACCAGTCGCGCCAGTTGCTCGAACTCGAACGGCGACCGGATGTCCGACCGCGGGAACCGTGCCCCGCCGTTCGGCCACTCCGTCATCGCATTCGCCATGGCGGCCTCGGCCGTGGAAGCCCAGCTCAGGTGCAATCGCAACACCTTGCTGCCTCGGGACGCATCCTTGCCAACCTCGCGAGCGCCCTCGTCGAAGCGAGCGAAGAGCCCGTCGATCTTGTCTAGCGGAGCGCCATCGATGATGATCCCCTCGACCGTTCGACCGGCTCGCTTCGCCGCAACCGGCCCGGCGGTCGCCACCAGGATGTCAGGCGGCACCGCAGGCATCGTCCAGAGGCGAGCAGACTCCAGTTTGAAGTACGGGCCAGCATGCTTGGCATCGCGACCGAGCGCCGACGCCGTGAACAGCTTCTTGATGACTTCTACTGCCTCGAACATCCGATTGATGCGCTCGGCCGTCTCTGGCCAATACCCGCCGACCACGTGCTCATCGATCGCCTCGCCGGACCCGATCCCGAGCCAGTGTCGACCGGGATACATTGCCGCGAGCGTTGCGCTCGCCTGGGCGGTGACGGCAGGATGCTGCCGGAACGTCGGCACCGCCATTCCGGTGCCGAGGTCGCCAGTGGTCGTCTGTCCGAGAGCACCGAGAACATTCCACACGAACGACGACTGCCCTTGCTGCGGAACCCAGGGCTGAAAGCGATCGGCGGCCATGACACCGGAGAACCCCCTGCTCTCCGCGTAGCTCGAGAGCTCGAGTACCTCGGTCGGATGGAACTGCTCCAGCATGGCTGCATAGCCGATGCTGGGCGCGGCGAGTGACATGCCTCCATTCTCCCGCAGCGACGAGCGCGTGAAGACTCAACTCGATGCGTGCTGGATGGTCGCCCAGATTCCGTAGACCGCGAAGGCGCTGCCGATCCCAGCCAGTAGCCATGCGGGAACCCGACGCCCGCCGACCTTCCTGGCAAACCACGGATAGGTCGCGAAGACCATCAGCTGGCTGATCCACAATGCCACCAGCGAAACCTTGAGCAGCGAGTCGTAGAACGCGTCCGGGTCGATCAGGCTGAGCGGCGCGACAACCACTACCAGGATGCCGATCCCGAGCGTTACGCGACGCCGGGGCCACGCCGTCACGACCGGAACGAGCCGAGTGAGAGCCAGGTATTCGACGAGCATGACTCCACACACTGAGACGACGACACCGAAGCCGATGACCCGCGCGAAGCCTGTCCCGACGAACTGCTGCGCCACATCCATGCCGGGAATCCCGGCGTGCGCGAAGACCGGATCCGCCGCCAGGGGAAACACCGCGGCGAGGATGACGACGGCCGTCAGGACGTACGCAACGACTATTCCGCGACTGACCGTTCGCTTGCGCGTCTCGCCACCCAGGAAGAGCGGCAGGCTGCCGCAAATGTAGAGCAGGGATGTCTGCGCGGCGGCGGTCGCGAGGGATCCAGCCGGTGCACCTGCGCCGAAGCTCGGCAGCGGCGCTCCGAGGTTCGCGAGCGTCACGCCGCCGAGGGCCGCCGCGAGGCCAAGCTGCCCGAACCCGATCACCGCCGTGACGATGAGCGTCACCCTGCGACCGGCCAGCATGACACCGGCGAGCAGAATCGGGATCGCGATCTCGAGCACCGGCTGGTACGGCCGGATGCCGGGGTCGACGGCGGGCAGCGTGTCGAACACCACCTGGGCAGTCGTGTACAGGAGATAGAGCAGGTAGCTGAGAATCCACACCGCGGCCTGAACGAGCGCGATCCGCCGCCCGACCGCCGCCTCCACGAAGGCGAACAGGCCTCCGGAGCTCGCAATGTGCTTCGAGTACCGCAGCCAGACCGCCAGCGGAACGATGAATACGACGATGGCGGCGGCCATCGCGATACCGGCGGATGCCGCGGCATCCGAGACGATGCTCGGCGCGTACAGCGCGGCGAGGGCGAGCGGTCCGCCGAAGGAGGTCAGCGCGACGCCGAGGAAGGCGACGCGACCGATCGGCCGTCCGGCAACGCCGGACGGCCGATCGAGGGACGTGATGAGTTCAGTCGCCACTGTGATGAGGACTGCTGGATCAGGACCAGCCGCCGCCAGCGCCAGAGCCACTCGATGACGCGCCTGTGCTCGCGGCCTTCGCGGTCTTCGTCACCTTGTCGCCGGCGGGAGAGAGCGCAAACCAGATGCCCATGACCTTCTGGCCGCCGACATCCCCCGGCTTCTTGTCGCTTGCGAAGGTGTACAGCGGCCATCCGTTGAGCGTGACCTGCATGCTGCCGTCGTCGCGCTTAATGGTGCCGACGGTTCCTGTGACGCCTTTCACGGTCGGTGTGGCCGATGTCGTGGTCACAGCCGGCCAGATCGAGGCGCACTGGCCGGAGCACGTGCTCGTGCCCGAGCCCGCCGTGTCTTTCGCGAACAGGTAGACGGTGTCGCCCTTGCCGTCGACGACGATCGAACCCAGCGAGGTCGTGCCGGTCGCGAGGTCATCGCCAGTCGCGGCCGGCACGGACTTGGTGGTTCCTGACCCGGATGAGCCGGATGATCCGGATGAGCCTGCGGATGCCGTGGACGAGCAGCCAGCGAGGGCAACAGCTGCGATCGCGAGGCCGGCCATCGAAAGGCCGGCCTTGGAGAATATGAGGCTTTTCTTCATGATGTTGGTGCCTTTTTCTTCATCTTCGTGAGGGGTTCGGGGCGTTCAGGTGCCCTACCTATACCGACGAGACGGCAGCACAAATCGTTCAAAGAACGAGCAGGATGCGAGAAGAAAAAGTTGTGAATACGCCGTTACGCGAGTGCGCGGAGCCGTGGTGCGAGGTCCTTCTCGAACAGTTCGAGGAAGCGGCGCTGGTCCTGGCCAGGGGCGTGGAAGACGAGGTGGTTGAGGCCGGCGTCGAGATAGGGCTTGATGGCGGCGACGGTCTCGTCGGGGTCGGCCGAGACGATCCAGCGCGACGCAATCTGCTCGATGGGCAACGCATCCGCCGCCTTCTCCATCTCGACCGGATCAGTGATGTCGTGCTTCTGTTCCTTACTGAGCGACAGCGGTGACCAGAAGCGGGTGTTCTCGAGCGCGGTGTCGTATGAGGTGTCGTAGCTGAGCTTGATCTCAATCATGTGGTCGATTTCGTCGGGCTTGCGCCCCACCTTCTCCGCGCCCTCCCGGACGGCTGGAATGAGTTGCTCCGTGTAGAGGTCCATGCCCTTGCCCGACGTACAGATGAAGCCATCGCCCGACCGGCCGGCGTAACGGGCGACGACAGGGCCACCTGCCGCGACGTAGACGGGAACCGGGACATCCGGGCGGTCGTAGATGGAGGCACCGTGGGTGGAGTAATACTCGCCCTGGAAGTCGACGCGGTCCTCGCTCCACAGCTGGCGCATGAGGGTCACGGCCTCGCGAAGGCGGGCGAACCGCTCCTTAAACTCCGGCCAGTCCTGGGCTCCCGCGCCGCGGAATCCGGTCGCGATCTCGTTCAGTGCTTCGCCCGTGCCAACCCCGAGCATGATGCGCCCGGGGTAGAGGCAGCCGAGGGTCGCAAACGCCTGGGCGATCATCGCCGGGTTGTAGCGGAACGTCGGTGTCATGACCGAGGTGCCGATCTGCACAGACTTCGTGCGCTCACCGACTGCCGCCATCCAGGCCAGGGAGAAGGGAGCGTGACCGCCCTCGTGACGCCACGGCTGGAAGTGGTCGCTGACCGCCACGCTCTCCATGCCGTGCGCTTCGGCCGCCACGGCGATTTCCACCAGCTCTCGTGGTCCGAATTGTTCAGCGGATGCCTTGTAACCGAGCTTGAGAGGGAGCATGAGTCAACACTACTTCTGGCATAGATGCGTAGGCTCAAGGAATGGCTGACACGACAACTACCACCACCCCGACCGAGGTCGAATTTTGGTTCGACCCGTCGTGCCCGTGGGCCTGGATGACCTCACGCTGGGTCGACGAGGTGTCGAAGTATCGCGACCTCGACGTCACCTGGAAGATCATGAGCCTCGCCGTCCTCAACGAGAACAATGACGTATCAGAGGACTATCGATCGTTCTTCCCCCGGGCGCTGCGCTACACGCGTCTCGTTGCCGCGGTCCAGGCGCTCCACGGCCAGCAGTTCGTGAAGCCTCTCTATGACGCGCTCGGCGCGCGCATCCACCCGGGCGGATCCAAGGATGCAGACAGCGTGATTGCCGAGGCACTCGCCGAGGTTGGACTGCCCGCGGACCTCGTGAGGTACAGCCTCACCGACGAGTTCGACGAACAGATGCGCGCGAGTCACTTCGATGGCATCAACCGCGTCGGCCAGGATGTCGGGACGCCCGTCATCGCGGTCGGCGGCGTCGCATTCTTCGGCCCTGTTATCTCCCCCGCCCCGAAGGGCGAGGATGCGGTGAAACTCTGGGACGGAACGGTCGCGGTCGCCAGCTACCCCGGCTTCTTCGAGATCAAACGCACGCGGACAGTCGACCCGATCTTCGACTAACCGGGCACTAGCTGTCCCGCTTCGCGGCCTTTTCCGCCGCCTTCTCAGCGTTCTTGGTGCGCTTTTTCTGGCCGGCGAGCGCCCCGGCCGAGAAGGCGACCATGCGCTTGTGCTGGGCGTGCCTGCGCTCGAAGTCCTTCTTGGCAGCCTTCTCCGCTGCCTTCGCCTGCTTCTTGCGGGCCTTCTTCGCCGACTTCTCCGCGGCCTTCTGGTTGGCCGTGTAATTTGACTTCAGTGCGGATGCCATGAATCCTCCCGCCATCGACGCTACTTCGTGAGGCGCTCCAATAGCGCATCCTTGCCGAGGCGCGAATACCCTGCTACTCCCTCGGCACGCGCGGCTTGCCGGAGCGCAGTCACAGTCCAGGTGGAATCGGGCTTCTTCACTGCGGCGGCCGGCACAACAGCCTTCTCCACGGGGGCAATCACGGCGGCATCGGCGATCGTGCGCGTGGCCTCCGCGACCGATCGCGCCTCGCGCTCGGCGTGCTTCGCGGCCTTCCGCACTTCCCGGACGGCCTTTTTCGTCTCACTTCTCGCGCGCTTCACGTCGGCCTTGGCTTTGGCTTCTGCGGTTGCGAGCGCCCGCTGCGCCTTCTTCAGCTGGCGCTCGAGCTCTGCACGAGACTGCTTCTTGACGGCTTTTCTGGTTTTGCGATCCGGCTTCTTCGCCACGATGGGCTCCTTTGTTCCGTGATGTGCTTTTCCGTGCTGTTCAGTTCTGTCATCTGGACGGGTAGTGCCCCGGGACGTGAAGTCGCCTACTCCTGCTGCAGGAAGGCGGCGACCGCCTTCGGTACGTATGGCGAGACGTCGCCACCGAGAGAGGCCACCTGGCGCACCAGCGAACTGGACACATGGGCGTGCCCCGGGTCCGGTAGCAGGAAGACGGTCTCGACACCGGCCAGGTTGCGGTTCACAATCGCCATCGGGGTCTCGTACGCGACATCCACTTGTGAGCGGATGCCCTTCACGATCACGCTCGCGCCCACCTCGGTGCAATAGTCGACGAGAAGCCCAACACTCCAGCTGGTGACGTGGATGTTGTCGGTCAGGCCCGCTTCGCTGACGGCCTGCTGGATCAGCGAGACACGCTGGGCGATCGGGAGCAGGGCCGTCTTGTCCGGGTTGTGAACGACGAGAACGTGCACCTCATCGAATATTTTCGCCGCCCGGCCGATCACGTCGATGTGACCAAGGGTGACCGGGTCGAAAGACCCAGGAACGACGGCGATCCTGCTCATGGGCCAAGCATATCTGAGCGGGTGTTACCAATTCGTGACGTTTCCGCTGATGACATCAGTTCTTCGACAGGAACGCGGCCTCTGCCTCATCGAGCCTTCTGGCGAGGGCCTCCGCGAGCGCCGGATGCGCGGCCAGCGTCGGATCGACATCCAGCACGCCGGATGCGAGCTCGCGAGCATCGACGATGAGGTCACCGTCCTTCGCGACGCGCAGGAGCCGGAGGCTCGACCGCCCGCCGGACTGGATGCTGCCAAGCACGTCGCCCTCCTGGCGCAGCTCGAGGTCTTTCTGCGCGAGCTCGAACCCGTCGAGGGTCGACGCCACGGCATCCACCCGCTCGCGGGCGAGCGAATCGGGTTCTGCACGCGTGACGAAAAGGCAGAGGCCGAGAACGCTCCCTCGACCGACGCGACCGCGCAGCTGGTGCAGTTGCGATACGCCGAACCGATCAGCGTCGAGGATGACCATGGTCGACGCATTCGGGACGTCCACGCCGACCTCGATCACGGTCGTCGCGACCAGCACATCGATCTCGCGCGCGGCGAACGCCCGCATGACCGCATCTTTCACCTCGCTCGACATGCGGCCGTGCAGGCTCGCGATCCGAGCGGAGGCAAGCACGGGATTGGCCTTCAGGCTCTCGGTGACCTCGGTGACGTTGGCACCGGGCACGCCGTCTTCCGTGTCACGCGGGTCGATGGCCGGGCATACGACAAACGCCTGCCTGCCCGCCGCCAGCTCTTCGGCCGTGCGCTCCCACACGCGACCGACCCAGCCTGGATGCTCGTGGAGACCCACAACGAAGCTCTCGATCGGGATGCGGCCGGCCGGCAGCTCCGCGATGGTCGAGATATCGAGATCGCCGAACACTGTCATCGCGACGGTGCGCGGGATGGGCGTCGCCGTCAACACGAGAACGTGCGGTGGCTGCTTACCCTTCTGCCTGAGCGTCTCGCGCTGCTCTACCCCGAACCGGTGCTGCTCGTCGACGACGACAAGACCGAGATCGAAGAATTCGACGTTATCGCTAAGGAGAGCGTGGGTACCGACGACGATGCTCGAGCTGCCGGAGACGGCGCCGAGCAGGGCCTTCTTGCGTTCTGCCGTCGACAGCTGGCCGGTGAGGAGCGTCGGCCGCAGGCGTGCCGCGAGATCCGGTCCAAGGGTCGCAACGATCGACCGCAGGTGCTGCGCCGCGAGCACTTCGGTCGGTGCAAGCAGCGCCGACTGTCCCCCGGAGTCTGCCACGGCGAGCATCGCCCGGAGTGCGACGAGAGTCTTTCCGGAGCCGACCTCGCCCTGCACCAACCGGTTCATCGGAGCGGTGCCCGAAATATCGCGCGCGATCTCCTCGCCGACGATCCGCTGGTCACCCGTCAGGGTGAAGGGCATCGACGCGTCGAACTCAGCCGCGAGTTTTCCGGGGACGCGCGGGGTCGCCGCGGTCTCGCGGAGCACCGCGCGCTGGCGAAGAAGCGCCGCCTGCAGCACGAACGCCTCCTGGAACCGCAGCGCTTTGCGCGCGGCGCCCCAGTCTGCATCCTTCTCTGGCCTGTGCACGAGCTCGATCGCGCGCGCGTAGGTCAGCAGCCCGCGCTCTGCGCGAACGGATGGCGGGACGGGGTCGTCAAGGGCGGGCACGGTGTCGAGCACGATCTTCAAGGCGTTCGCGATCTGCCAGCTGGCGACCGTCGAGGTCGCCGGATAGATAGCGATCGGCTGCTCTGCCCACTTCTTCGCGGACGGGTCGGCGAGACCCGCGACCTCGTCCGCGTCGGTCTCGAACAGCTGGTAATCGGGGTGAGCGAGCTGGCGAAGGCCTTTGTAGTCGCCCACCTTGCCCGCGAAGATCCCGCGAGCGCCCGGCACCAGCTCTTTGTCGCGCCAGGACTGGTTGAAGAACGTGAGCGTCAGGATTCCGCGACCGTCCGTGATCTTCGCCTCGAAGATCGACCCGCGCTTGGCCTTCATGGTGCGCGAACCGGCCGAGAGCACCTCGGCGACGATCGTCACGGACGTGTCGAGTTCGAGCTCGTCAAGCGCGGTCAGCTCGCCCCGCTTCGCGTAGCGTCGCGGGTAGTGGCTGAGCAGGTCGCCAACGGTGAGAAGCCCGAGACCCTTCTGGAACGCCGAAGCCGTGCGGCCGCCGAGCACGCCGGCCAGCTTCTCGTCGAGGGGCGATGTCACGCTTACGAGAGTAGCCGCGACGACAGACGCCGCGAATCGCGTGCTGGCGCGATCACGCCGACCACACCATGACGGGTTCGCCGCGGGGAGGAACCGTGAGTCGCTCCGAACGACCGTCCGTTGCGAACTCGTCGATGACATCCTGCCCCGACTGCGTGAAGTGCGCCCAGTCCGAGAAGTGCACCAGCACGATCTGTGCGTCGGGCAGCAGTTCCGCGACGCGCGAGACCTGCTGTGCATCGAAGGTCACGTTCACCGCTCCGAAGCGCCCGACGTTGGCAGCACCCGCGAAGACGACGGCGAGCTTGATATCGGCGAAGCGATCGGCGATCTTCTCGACGAAGAGGATGCTCGCGTTGTCACCCGTGAGGTACGTGGTCGGCCAACCGTCGGCCTGCAGGACGAAACCAAGCACTTTGCCGCTCAGCGCCTCAGCGCCCTCCGGCCCGTGCTCTGCCGGAACCGCGGTGACAGTGACATCTCCGACACCGCGCGACTGCCAGGGTTCGAGGCCAACAACGCCATCGATTCGCGTCTCGGCATCCATAGTGGACAGCACGGTGTCGATCGTGGCGAGGAACTCGCGGCCCGATTTGTCGAGATTGTCTGCGTGCTGGTCGTGCGAGAGGAGCACGAGGTCGACGTCATCGAGGTCGTCGGGATCGACGGCCGGCCCGACGAGCTTCTGCAGCGTGACTGCGCCCGACGGATAGCTACCCGGCTCGTCGAATGTCGGGTCGATGAGGACATTCAGCGTTCCGTAGTTGAAGGCAATAGTCGGCCCGCCGACGAGTGTGGCAGTGATCGAATTCGTCATGCCTCAACCCTCTCACCGGTAGCGTGGCACTGTCATGACTCGCATCATCGCCGGATTCGCCGGATCCCTGACCCTGGAGGTGCCGCGCTCGGGCACCCGACCGACCAGCGACCGCGTGCGCGAGGCCATCTTCTCGGCCCTCGAGGCCCGGGACGTCGTGGCCGGGGCGCGCGTCCTCGACCTGTACGCGGGATCGGGAGCGCTCGGGCTCGAAGCGGCCTCCCGCGGAGCTGCGGCGGTCACCCTCGTCGATAACAGCATTTCTGCGACGAACGCGTGCCGCAAAAACGTCGCGCACGTCCTGAAGTCCGCACCGAAGGGCCGCGCGATCAGTGTGGATGTCAGCGGCTCGCCGGTGCAGGCCTTTGTCTCCGGGGCTCGCCAGGCCTGGGACATCGTCTTCATCGACCCGCCATACGAACTGGCTGCGACAGAAGTCGTCCACAACCTGGAGGCGCTCGTGCCGAGGCTGAGCGAGGATGCGGTCATCGTTCTCGAGCGCGCGTCTCACGACCCCGCGCTCGCCCTGCCAGAGGGGTTGATGCTCGACCGTCGCAAAGACTACGGCGACA
>DASYEE010000137.1:0-13074 GCA_036499165.1 Galbitalea sp.
CGTCAGTGCGCGAACTCGTCGCGACCCTCGGGATCGGCAAAACGCGGTGGGAGCGGCTGCGGGCCAGGATCTCGCTCAGATCGCTCGGCGGATATAGTGTCACCAGCTTGTTCAATCCGAAGGGAAGCCGTCCGTGAACTGCGACGTCTGCGGCACGGAGTTGCCCCGGGGAGCCATGTTCTGTGGCGAATGCGGTCGTGCCGTAGGCGCGCGTGTGAGCACAACCCATCCAGACAGCGGGATGCCCGTAGCTCTCGCGGCACCCATCGCGGTGCAGCCCGGCGACACTCGCATTATTGACCCACTCGATCTCGACCTGCTCGAGCCGGTGCGGGCGAACGTCGCGACGGACCCTGGAACGGATACCGACATCGAGCAGGATCTCTCGCCCGAGATCGTAGCGGCCGAGGATGCTGAGCCAGAATCGGAGCCCGAGTCGTTCACGGAAGCCGAGCTTGAGCCAGAACCGCAGCCGCAGCCGGAGCCAGAGCCGGCGTCAGAGTCATCACCTGAGCCAGCACCTGAGCCGGCACCTGAGCCGGCGCCCACCCCGGTGCAGGATGCGCCACTGGCCTCCTCGCCTGCGCCGATGCGACGGCCAGACCCTTTCCCGTGGGGTGACCGGGGAGGCGCGGTCTTCTCAGACTCGGACGAACTCGAGCAGACGCTCATTGTTCCGCGTCGGGACAACGGCGAGCGGTTCGTGCTTCAGTTCAGCACTGGCGAGAGCGTGACGGTCTTCGGCACAGGGCTTCTCGGGCGCAACCCCCAGCCGCAGCCGGGAGAGTATTTCGACCAGCTGGTCCTCATCACTGACCCCGGCAAGTCCGTGTCGAAGACCCATCTCGAGTTCGGCCAGGACTCCGGTGCGTTCTGGGTGAGCGACCGGTATTCCGGCAATGGATCGGTCGTACGCGAGCCGGAGATGCCCGCTCGACGACTGGAACCTGGAAAGCGTTACCGCATCGTTCGCGGAAGCAGGGTCAACATCGGCGAGCAGTTCTTCGTCGTCAGCTGACCACTGCTCCACAGGCGCGCGACGCGCACAATCGTCCACGGATGTCGCCGTAACCGCCCGACCGCGCAGCGTCGGCGGATTGACTCGTTGTCGTGTCGCTTCCCCCTTCGAGTCCAATCGCCGCCCCGGCCGCACACCTTCGCGCGCCCACCCGAATCGCCGCTCCCCGGCCACCAGAAGTCCCGGCGCCCGTTCGCATGCCGCTTATCGCGGTGATTGCGCCGATCGCCGCATCGATCGCTCTCTGGATGATCACGAAGTCGGCCATGGCGCTCGTCTTCGCGGCGCTGGGGCCGATCGTCGCAATCGCGACCACGATCGATGCTCGCCTTCATCGAAGAAAGGCCAGACGGACGGAGTCGAAGCGGTTTGCCCATGACTGCGAGGTCATCGGTGCCGAGATCGACCGTGCGCTCGATGCAATGCGGGCGCGCGTTGAGAGCGAGTACCCGTCGACAGCGATTCGTGCGGAGAATCTCGTACAAGACCCGTCCCGCTGGGGCGCCCAGCTCGACGCACGGCTGGCGGTGAGGCTGGGCACGGCCACAACCACCAGCAGACTCGAGCTCGACCTGCCCGCAGCGGACTCTCGCGACCCGGTGACCCGGGATGCGTATGCACGGCTGCGCGATCGTGCGAGCCTGCTACCGGGCACGCCTCTCATTGTGGACCCGGGCGCCGGGGTCGGCTTCGTCGGGCCCGAGGCGCTGACCCGGGCGGCGGCGAGGGCGCTGCTGGTGCAACTGGCCGTCAGGCTCTCACCCGAGCGGGTTGCACTCGAGGGTGCGACGGAATGGATGGCGGGGCTGCCGCACGCGCGGGAGGTCGCTGCGCCGCATCCGACGTTTCGCTCGCTGGAGGCTACAGGCAGCGCCCCAACGCGGGTTCTCACCGTCACAACAGCGGCAACTCCTGCCGGGCTTCCGCGTCAACTCGGGGTCATCGTGGTGTTCGACGCGACAGGCCGCGCGCAAATCGCCCGCGGCGGCGGCCCAGAACGTCCAACCGACCCTGTCATCGACTTCCTGGGTCTCGAGGCGGCGACGGTCGCGGCGGCCCGTCTCGCAAGCGCGGGTCACGCGGAAGGAATCATGCGAGACGACGACTTGCCGCACCAGGTCGAGTTCCGGGAGCTTCCGCGCACACCCGGGCCAGTCGCACACGAAAGCGGACTTCGCTGCGTGCTGGGTATCGGGCATTCCGGCGCCGTCGAGATCGACCTCGCTCGTGATGGTCCTCACGCGGTGGTCGGCGGGACGACGGGCAGTGGCAAGAGCGAACTGCTTCTCAGCTGGGTCCTCGGGATGGCCGATGGCCGTGGCCCAGACGAGGTCACCTTCCTCTTCGTCGACTTCAAAGGCGGTGCCGCGTTCGAGCCATTGGCGCGGCTTCCGCACTGCGTCGGTGTCATCACCGACCTTGAGCCGGCAGAATCCCTCCGCGCCCTCGGCAGTCTCACCGCCGAATTGCGGTATCGCGAGCGGACACTCCTCGAGGCTGGTCTTCGGTCGATCGACAACGCGCCTGCCGAGTCGATGCCGTTCCCGAGGCTCGTGGTCGTTGTCGACGAATATGCGACGCTGGTCGAACGGCAGCAAGACCTTCACGGCGTATTCGGCGATATCGCTGCGCGCGGTCGCTCCCTTGGCGTGCACCTCATTCTGTGTACCCAGCGCCCCGCTGGCGTCGTGCGCGACTCGATCCTCGCCAACTGCGCCCTTCGGGTATCGCTGCGCGTCCACAGCCAGGCTGACAGCGTCGCTGTGGTCGGAACAAATGCGGCGGCTCTCCTGCCGGCGCGGCCCCTCGGGCGTGCCGTCATTAGCCGGGGCGGCGAGCCGCCGGAGCTGCTCCAGGTCGGGCACAGCGATTCTTCGGACGTCGCCGCGATCTGCGACGCCTCCGCGGTGTCTTCGCCACCCCGAATGCCATGGCTGCCGCCGCTCGCGACGTCCATTTCTCCGCCGAGTACGCGGCCCGGCAGAGCCGACCTCGGCGAATCGGTCCCCGGTGGGCTGCCTATCGGCATGGTCGACCGGCCCGAGCTTCAGCTGCAGGAGGTTATCTCATGGGATCCGAGCAACCAGGGATCGCTGCTCATCACGGGGGCCGGGCGATCGGGCAAGTCCGGCGTGCTGGCCGCAATCGAGGCGGCGAACGGCGGCTACCACCGTGCGCCGATCGCTCCGGGGGTCGCTGCTCTCTGGGATGCACTCACCGACGCCCTCGACGGGTCGCCCGTCACCGACGTAGTGGCCGGGCGCACGCGAACCCCAGGACGCATACTCCTGATCGACGACCTCGACCTGACGATCGCGGCATGCCAGCAGGACTACCAGTCGGAGTTGGTCGATCTCCTCGGACGGGTGCTCCGGGAGGGCCCGGCATCCGGTGTGTGGTGTGCAGTCACCGCACAGCGAGCATCCGGCGGGCTGCACGCCCTCGCTGCGCTGTGCGGCTCCGCCATGGTGCTGCGGATGTCGTCACGCGCCGAACACGTCGGAGCTGGCGGTGACAGCTCGCACTATGAGGCCGCTCTTCCACCGGGTGGCGCGCGCTGGCTCGGTCATCGCGTGCAGGTCTTCGACGCCGCCGGAGGAGCGGGTGAGCGCGCCGAGACGCTGCCGGCAGAAGTCTCGGCAAACAGCACCATGGCCACTCGGCCACGTCACGCAGGTGCGAGATGTGATTTCGTCCCGCGCGAGGTGGATGTCGCGGTCGTTTCGACGGCCCCCGCGCGCTTCGCCCGCGCGGTGTCGGCGGCGCGTCCGGGCTCAACGGTTACCGTCCTCGATGAGCGTCGAGCGACGGATGATCCGGTCGTGCAGCGGGCGGTGACCCCGGGGGAGGACGTGGTCGTCGTCGGGGATCCCCAGCTCTGGCAGGCTCACTGGAGCCTCCTTGCCGCCACGCTGCGATCTCGCACGGTGCTGTTCGACGGGTGCAGTCTGGCTGAGCTTCGCGCCGTCACCGGCAGGCGCGAACTGCCTCCGCCGTTTGATCGCGGAGAACGCACGCTGTGGTCGCTGGCTCCCGGCGGCGACTTCCAGCGCGCACGTCTGGGCCCTTAGGCACTGGGCCCCTAGGCACTCGGCCCCTAGCGCACTGGGCCCCTAGGCACTCGGCCCCTCAGCCCGAATCAGGCGAGCGCCTGCTCCAGGGGAAGGTGATCGAGCTCATGTGCGGTTGCGACGGCCTCATTCACAACGGAGCCACCGCGAACATTGAGACCGAGCGCCAGAGCAGCGTCCGCGCGGAGGGCGTCGCGCCAGCCGAGGTTCGCGACGGCGCGAACGTACGGCATCGTCGCATTCGTCAGCGCATAGGTTGAGGTGTTCGCGACCGCCCCTGGCATGTTAGCGACACAGTAGAACAGCGAGTTATGCACCGTGAACGTCGGGTCGGCATGGGTCGTCGGGTGCGAGTCGGCGAAGCAGCCGCCCTGGTCGATGGCGATGTCGACGAGCACGCTGCCGGGCTTCATGCGCGAGACGAGCTCGTTGCTGACCAGCTTGGGTGCCTTGGCGCCAGGCACGAGTACCGAACCGATTACCATGTCTGCCGACACAACGGCCCGGTCGATCTCAAGCGTGTTGGACGCGATGGTGTGGATGCGCCCGGCATAGAGGGCATCGAGTTCGCGAAGGCGCTGGATGTTGGTGTCGAGCACCGTGACGTCGGCACCGAGGCCGACGGCGACGGACACCGCATTCGTGCCAGCCACCCCACCGCCGAGTACCACGATGCTCGCCGGATGGGTGCCGGGGACCCCGGGGACGAGGAGTCCAGGGCCACCGTTCGGGCGCAACATGACGTTTGCCCCCACGATGGGCGCAAGGCGGCCGGCTACTTCGCTCATGGGAGCGAGGAGTGGCAACGCGCGGGACGGGAGCTGCACCGTTTCGTATGCGATCGCGGTGATCCCTGACTCCAGAAGCGCTGTGGTGAGTTCGGGCTCCGCAGCGAGGTGCAGGTAGGTGAAGAGCACGAGATCTTCGCGGAAGTAGCCGTATTCGCTGGCGATCGGCTCCTTCACCTTGAGGACGAGTTCCGCGCTGCCCCAGGTGGTCGCGGCGTCTGGCGTGATCGTCGCACCGGCCTCGCGGTACGCCGAGTCCGGAATGGATGAACCATCGCCTGCGCCAGCCTGAACCAGCACCTCATGACCGTGCGCCACCAGCTCGTGGACGCCGGACGGCGTAATCGCCACTCGGAATTCGTTGTTCTTCACTTCTGCGGGAATGCCAACTCTCATGCCAACAGGCTATCGTGGCCCCGGTGGCAAGAACCATGGAATCCGCACATATATTTGGCGCATTTTACTGATTTCGTGTGAACGGGTGCTGAAAATGGCGGATATCGCCGCTGCAGCTCCGAGACGATCCTGCTCAGCGAATGGTTACCAGCAGGCGCCCAACGGGCACGCCACCACCGAGCACTCGCTCGGTCGTAGCCTCGAGCACCGGCGCGACGGCATCCCTCGTGACAACACCGGATTCGACCAGTAGCTCGAGCGCGACGAGTGTTGCAGCCCGAAGGCTGCCGTCGAGGATCTTGACCGCGACGGCGTGGCCCGTCCGCGCGCCCATCACCATGACGCCCTCCGCGCCGAGCTTGGCAATCAGCCCCAGCTGCTCCACGACGATCGTGTTCGCCCGCCCGCGCCCGTCGATCGCCCATGGGTGCTCGCGAATCGCCGAGGCAAGCACGGCAGGTTCGCCTTCCGTCGACCCGGCGATGCGCCCGATAGCTCGCGCGAGGCCCGCGAGGGTGACGGCGTGCACCGGCGCTCCGCAGCCATCCGTCCCCGAGTGTTCGACGGGCTCGCCCGTAAATTCGACGACCGTGTCGCGGACCGCTTCCTGGAGCGGATGTGCCGGATCCAGATAGTCCGCCGTCGACCAACTCCTCGAAACACACGCGGCAAGGAATCCGGCGTGCTTCCCCGAGCAGTTCATGTGCAACCTGGTCGGCTGCGCGCTGTCCCGGATGAGCTGGTTCGCGTACTCGCGGCCGAGCGGCCAGTCGACGGGGCACTGGAGCGCATCCGCAGTGAGCCCGGACGAGGCGAGCATCGACTTGACGACTGCGATGTGCTCAGGGCTCCCAGCGTGGCTGGCGGTCGCGAGGACCAGGGCCGGCCCGGCCAGCGGCGCGCCGGCGCGGAGCATCGCGACTGCCTGGATGGGCTTCAGCGTCGATCGAGGATAGACGAGCGCCCCGATATCGCCGACCGCGTGGATGACCGTGCCAGCCCCGTCGACGACGGCGGCCGCGCCGAGATGGCGCGACTCGATCATCCCGCTGCGCTCGATCCTGGCAACCTCGACGGTGCCAGCTGCCTCGAGGGCACGCGTCACAGCGACGCCAGGGCGTCGCCGAGCACTCCGATCGCGTCGCGCAGGAGTTCATCGCAGATGGCCAGCGACGGAAGGAAGCGCAGCACATTGCCGTACGTGCCCGCGGTCAGGAACAGCACGCCGTGCTGCGCCGCGTACGCCACGAGTGCCGCGACGGCAGTGGTGTTCGGCTCGGTGGTGCCGGGCTGCACGAGTTCGATCGCGTTCATCGCGCCGATCCCGCGGACGTCGCCGATCACGTCGTATTGCTTCTGGAAGTCCTCGAGCGCCGGCTTCAGGATCGACTCGATGTTCTTCGCCTTCGCGAGCAGCCCAGCACTCTCGATCTGCTCGAACACCGCGATCGCCGCGGCCGTCGCGACAGGATTGCCGCCGAAGGTGCCGCCGAGGCCGCCGGGATGCGAGGCATCCATGATGTCTGCGCGCGCGGTGATCGCCGACAGCGGAAGTCCGCCCGCGATTCCCTTGGCCGACAGCACCATGTCTGGCACCAGGCCGAAGTGCTCGCTCGCGAAGTACGCGCCCGTCCGCGCCATCCCGCTCTGGATTTCATCGGCGATGAAGACGATCCCGTTGGCTGTGCACCAGTCCTGAAGGGCAGGCAGGAAGCCGTCTGCCGGGACCTGGAACCCGCCCTCGCCCTGGATCGGCTCGACGATGAGGCACGCGAGGTCGCTGGCACCGACAGACTTCTCGAGGTAGGCGATCGTGCGCTTTGCGGCATCCGCTCCGCTCAGCCCGTCGCGGTATGGGTACGAATTCGGTGCGCGGTAGATGTCGCCAGCGAACGGTCCGAAGCCGAGCGCGTACGGCATCGCTTTGAACGTCATCGCCATGGTGAGGTTCGTGCGACCGTGGTACGCGTGATCGAGCACCGCGACCCCGTTGCGGCCCGTGAACTTGCGTGCAATCTTGACGCCGTTCTCCACGGCCTCGGCGCCCGAGTTCTGCAGTACGGTCTTCTTCGCGTGCGATCCAGGGGTGTGCTCGGCGAGCAGCTCAGCCACGCGCACATAACCCTCGTATGGCGAGATCGTGAACGCGGCGTGGGTGAGCTTCGCCACCTGCGCCGTGACGGCCGCGACCACGGCGTCATCCGTGTGACCGATCGTCGTCACGCCGATGCCAGCGCCCATGTCGATGAACTGGTTGCCGTCCACATCCTTCAGGATTGCGCCGTGCGCAGACTCGATGTACGCGGGCAGGGCAGAATTGACACCGGCGGGTATGACGGCAAGTCGTCGACGATGCAGTTCCTCGGACTTCGGCCCGGGGATTGCCGTGACTATGCGGCGCTCCTGGGTTACGGATGCGGCCAGGGGATTCGCCATGGTGTCGGTCATAGTGACCCAGATTAGTCGCCGCAGGCGGATGGAGAACCAGTGCATTTGGAGCATTCATACGAGGTCGGTCTCCAGTGGCTCGGCAATCGCGGCACGGGCACGAGCGACTATAAGTCGTACGGCAGGGAGCACGTTGTGACGGCTTCGGGCAAGCACGCGATCGAAGGGTCGGCCGACCGCGCGTTCCGTGGCAATACCGAACGCTGGAACCCGGAAGAGCTGCTACTCGCCGCACTCAGCCAGTGCCACCTCCTCAGTTACCTGCACGTCGCAGCCAGCCACGGCGTCGTCGTGACCTCGTACACCGACGCAGCGGTCGGCACCATGGAACAGACATCGGATGGCGGGGGGCACTTCACCAGTGCAACGCTGCGGCCAGTCGTGACGATCGAAGGCGACGACACCGAGCTGGCGGCCAGCCTTCACGTCGAGGCCAGCAGGAAGTGCTTCATCGCAGCATCCGTCAACTTCCCGGTCGGGCACCAGCCGACGACTCTCACAGCTGGCTCCGAGACGCCTCACGGCGGAACCTCCCAGACGAATGCGTCAGACTAGGAGCTGACTTATGTCCCCTGTGGAAGGTTTACGTTGCGCAAAATCGCATCATTTGTAATCGCTGCGGCGCTGTTGGCATCCCTCGCCGCCTGCACGTCGTCGCCGTCGACCAACGCGAGCGCGGCGATCGATGGCTGCAAGCCGGTGCAGCCGGGCACCGTCTCCAACGCCGTGAAAGTGAGCGGCGACTACGGCAAGGAGCCGAAGGTCACGCTGAAGGCGCCGATCGGCAAGGTCAAGTCCACGCAGCGCACGGTCGTCTCACTCGGCAAGGGCAAGGTTGCCAAGCAGGGCGCGAAGGTCAACGTCGATTTCGCGATCTACAACGGCACGACAGGAAAACAGCTGACTTCGACGAAGTTCAGCGGCCAGACCGTGCCGTTCACGATCGACGCCACCCAGTTCCTGCCTGGCCTCATCAAAACGCTGAAATGCTCGCCGGTTGGCTCGCGGGTCGTCGGGGTTATCCCGCCAACCGATGCGTTCAAGACGACCGGTTCGAGTGACCTCGGAGTCGGCGCGAAAGACGAGATCGTCTTCGTCGCCGATGTTGTCTCGTTCACGCCGACCCCCCTGAAGACCGCAACGGGCGACGTTCAGAAGCCCCAGGCCGGATTCCCCGCGGTCACAGTGAACGCCAAGGGCGTTCCGGCGGTAGCCATCCCGAAAACCGCGCAGCCGTCCGCCTTCAAGGAGGAGGTCCTCGTCAAGGGCCACGGTAAGAAGATCGGCAGCGGAGCGAACGTCGTCGTGAACTACCAGCTCTACCTCTGGCGCACCGGCAAGGTGGTCGCAGGCAATGACACCTGGGCGGCCGGGTCGACCGCAACTTTCAACACTGCACAGGTGGTGCCGGGATTCACCAAGGCGCTCGAAGGCCAGACGATCGGCTCGCGCGTCCTCGTCATCATTCCGCCGGCGCTCGGCTACAAGGCGGCGGGCCAGCCCACCGCCGGCATCAAGGGCACAGACGACCTCGTGTTCGTGGTCGATCTCCTCGGGCTCAGCTAGCAAGTTTTCGCACCGTGCGCAGGGTCATCCTTCTCGGTTCGACCGGATCCATCGGAGTCCAGGCTCTCGATGTGATCAGGTCGAACCGCGATCGGTTCCAGGTGGTCGGCCTTGCGGCGGGCTCCAACCGCGAGCTCGTCGCGACCCAGGCGGCGGAATTCGGCGTATCGGCGACGGCATTCGGCGCGGCTGAGGCTGCCCAGTTGGCGCGGGATGTGGATGCGGACGTCGTCCTGAATGGAATCACCGGTTCGGTTGGACTCGCCGCCACTCTCGCAACTCTCGAATCCGGCAAGACACTTGCTCTCGCCAACAAGGAGAGCCTGATCGTCGGGGGAGAGCTCGTCACCGCGCTCGCAAAGCCCGGCCAGCTCGTCCCTGTCGATTCGGAGCACTCTGCCATCGCGCAGGCGCTGGCGAGCGGAGCGAAAGCCGAGGTTCGTCGGCTCGTCCTCACAGCGTCCGGCGGCCCGTTCCGCGGTCGCGCTCGTGAGAGTCTCGCAGACGTCACCCCGGCCGAGGCGCTCGCCCACCCGACCTGGAACATGGGCCTCGTCGTCACCACCAACTCCGCGACCCTCGTGAACAAGGGACTCGAGGTGATCGAGGCGCACCTGCTGTTCGACGTTGACTACGACGACATTGCCGTGACGGTGCACCCGCAGTCGATCGTTCACTCGATGGTCGAGTACGTGGATGGCTCGACGATCGCCCAGGCCTCCCCGCCCGACATGCGGCTGCCGATCTCGCTCGGCCTCGACTGGCCGAATCGCGTGGCTGGCGTCGGCGTTCCGCTGGATTGGACGCGGGCGAGCACCTGGCAGTTCGAGCCGCTCGACTCTGACGCCTTCCCGGCGGTCGAGCTGGCTAAGGCGGTCGGTCGTGCCGGCGGCACCTATCCCGCGGTGTTCAACGCGGCAAACGAACAGGCCGTCCTCGCCTTCCATGCCGGTGCGATCGGCTACCTCGACATCCTCGATATCGTCGGTCGCGTAGTCGACGCCCACGAGCGGGGTGAGAGCAGCCTGGCCGGCGTGCTCGAGGCGGAGCGCTGGGCGCGAACTGCTGCCGACGAGGCGATTGCGAGCCGATAGCCAGCGCACCCCCAGAATGCGGTCAGGCGGTTCATAGGCTGTCGCGGCTATTCTTACCCGGTGGAAACCGTGCTGCTCTTCATCCTCGGCATCGTCATCTTCATTGCGGGGCTCGTTGTCTCCGTCGCGTTGCACGAGCTGGGTCACCTGACATTCGCCAAGATCTTCGGCGTCAAGGTGTCGCAGTACATGGTGGGATTCGGCAAGACGATCTGGTCGATCAAGCGTGGAGAGACCGAATACGGGATCAAGCCGATCCTGCTCGGCGGCTACATCTCGATGGCCGGCATGTTCCCGCCGCTGAAGGCGACCGAGACCTCGGATACCGCTCTCGGCAGCCAGGCTGCAAGCGAAGCAGCGCTGCCGGAGGAGTCCCGCGCTGCCAAAACCCGTCGTAATCTTTTCGGCACACTGGTGCAGGATGCCCGCGAAGCCAGCGCGACCACGATCGGTGACACAGACCCGAAGCGGGCGTTCTACAACGCGGCGCCGTGGAAGCGGCTCATCATCATGTTCGCCGGCCCATTCATGAACCTGCTGATCGCGGCCGGCATCGCCGCGATCATGATCTGCGGATTCGGGCAGGCAACGCCATCCGTCGGCACCGTCTCGAGCTGCCTTCCGGCAACGCCGACCGCAAGCTGCGTGAGCGCGGACGCTGCTTCGCCCGCGAGCACCGCAGGCCTCAAGGCGAAAGACGTCATCGAGAGCGTCAACGGGAAGACCATCCAGAGCCCGGACCAGATCACCGCGGTC
This sequence comes from Galbitalea sp., assembly GCA_036499165.1. Taxonomy (GTDB): domain Bacteria; phylum Actinomycetota; class Actinomycetes; order Actinomycetales; family Microbacteriaceae; genus Galbitalea. Next base: position 11,138 of record DASYEE010000137.1, read on the forward strand.
CTGCAGCGCTCGCTCGGGAAGACCGTCCACCTCGGCGTTCTTCGTGCGCACAAGCACCTCACCATCGACGTGACCCCGGCGGCGGCAGAACGCCAGAAGGTCGACGCGACCGGCCAGTTGCTGACCACTTCCGCGGGCAAGCCGCTCACCGGAACGGTCGGTTCGATCGGCGTCAGCCTCGGCTTTACGCTCGTGCCGCAGAACGCGCTCGCCATCGTCCCGAGCGTCTGGCAGGAGACCGGGGCGACCTACCAGCTGATCGGAAACCTGCCGAGCGGCCTCGTCGGCGTCTGGAACTCGACGGTGGATCACACTCAGCGCTCTACGAGCGGGCCGATCTCGATCGTCGGCGTCGGCCGCGCAGTGGGCGACGTCGCGAGCGTCACCGGCGCTCCCGTCTCGGACCGCGTGTACACGATCCTCGGACTCCTCGAGAGCCTCAACATCGCGCTGTTCGTGATGAACCTGCTCCCGCTGCTCCCGCTCGATGGCGGCCACATGGTTGGCGCACTGTGGGAGATGATCAAGCGCGGATACGCGCGGATCGCGAAGCGTCCCCGCCCAGCCCCGGTCGATCTCGCCCGTGCCATGCCGCTGACCGTCGTCGTGGTGTCGGTGCTCGTTATCATGAGCGCGTTCCTGATCTTCGCCGACCTGGTCAACCCCATCAGCATCACCTAGCCGGTCTGACGCCGTGTTCGGCAATTCCCCTGCGCGCTCACCGCGCGCCCGAAGTAGCCGACGCCTAAACTGAAACGGTGCCAGCTGTAAATCTCGGACTGCCCAAAACCCGCGAAGTTCTTAGTCCTCGACGCAAGTCGCGGCAGATCAAGGTCGGCAAGGTGCTGGTCGGCGGCGACGCCCAGATCAGCGTTCAGTCGATGTGCACGACCCCGACGACGAACATCAATGCGACCCTGCAGCAGATAGCGGAGCTGACGGCATCCGGATGCGACATCGTCCGCGTTGCCGTCCCGAGCCAGGATGACGCGGACGCTCTGCCGATCATCGCCAAGAAGAGCCAGATCCCGGTGATCGCCGACATCCACTTCCAGCCGAAGTATGTCTTCCAGGCGATCGACGCCGGGTGTGCCGCAGTTCGCGTGAACCCGGGCAATATCCGCAAATTCGACGACCAGGTCGGGGCGATCGCCAAGGCGGCGAAGGATGCGGGAGTCTCGCTGCGCATCGGAGTCAATGCGGGTTCGCTCGAGCCGAGCATCCTGCAGAAGTACGGCAAGGCAACACCGGAGGCCCTCGTCGAGAGCGCGGTTTGGGAAGCCAGCCTGTTCGAGGAGCACGACTTCCACGACTTCAAGATCTCGGTGAAGCACAACGACCCGATCATCATGGTCAAGGCGTACCGCCTGCTGGCCGAGCGCGGCGACTGGCCGCTGCATCTCGGCGTCACGGAGGCTGGGCCTGAGTTCCAGGGCACCATCAAGAGCGCGACGGCCTTCGGCATCCTGCTCTCCGAGGGGATCGGCGACACCATCCGTGTTTCGCTCTCGGCGCCCCCAGCGCAGGAGGTGAAGGTCGGGCTGCAGATCCTGCAGTCGCTGAATCTTCGCGAACGTAAGCTCGAGATCGTCTCCTGCCCGAGCTGTGGTCGCGCGCAGGTTGACGTGTACACGTTGGCCAACGACGTGACAGCGGGGCTCGAGGGTATGACCGTTCCACTCCGCGTCGCGGTCATGGGATGCGTCGTGAACGGCCCGGGTGAGGCGCGTGAGGCAGACCTCGGCGTCGCGAGCGGCAACGGGAAGGGACAGATCTTCGTCAAAGGCGAGGTCATTAAGACGGTGCCGGAGTCGGAGATCGTGGCGACGCTCATCGAAGAGGCGAATCGCCTCGCGGCCGAGATGCCGGCAGGCGAGATCGGCTCGCCACAGGTCGTCACCGCCTGATTTCGCTGTTTCCCAGGGCGTTGCCGGTAA
>DASYEE010000138.1:0-19301 GCA_036499165.1 Galbitalea sp.
CTCGCGGCATCGGAAGCGCCGGCGGCCTCGCGCTAGTTCTAGCCTCCCTTGCGTCTGGCCTCGCAAACACGGGGTCGTCATCAGAGCTGACCGCCGATCAGCTCGAGAAGGTCAATGCTGCCGCCGGCCACCTCACGGCAGCGGGGCTATCGAAGATGTTCAAGACCTCCGAGAACTCCGTAGACGGACTCACCAACTCGACCCGCATCTTCAAACAAGCGCTCGACGATTCCTTCTCAGGTGACTTCACGAAGAACAACTCGGCATCGTACAAGTGGATTGACGGCCTGTCGTTCGGCATGGTGCACCTCTCCGACGGGTACAAGACCAACGAGGCGCAGTTCAAGCAGCTCGGGACCACCCTTGCCAACATCTCATCCACCGACTTCATCACGGCAACCAACCAGTTCGCCGTCATGGCGAAGGCCGCGGGAGGTACTGACGATTCATATCAGGAGCTCTTCAAGGCAATGCCGGACTACAAAGCCAAGCTCGAAGCCCTCGCCGCCGCGCAGGGCGTCACCCTGACCCAGCAGCAACTTCAAAATCTCGCCGTGGGCAAGGGCACGCTCGCGCAGACGATCGCCTATCAAACAGCGCAGGGTCTCGTCACGAAGACGGAGGACCTTGGCGCGGCTGCGACTGACGCGTCCGGGCAAATCTCCGACCTGTCGTCACAGATTCAGGACTTCGGGAAAGCGAACCTCGACAGCCGCTCCGCGGAACGCGACTTCCAAGCCGCCGTCGACGACGTCTCCTCCACGCTGAAGCAGCAGGAGGACCAGTACAAGTCCACCCACAAGACCCTCAAAGGCTTCACCGCGTCGCTCGACATCAACACCGAATCAGGCCGGGCCAACCAAGCCGCAGTCGACAACATCGCGAAGACCGCATTCGCCGCATCGGCCGCGATCCTCACCCAGACGGGCTCGCAGGAGGACGCGACAAAGGCAATCGCTGACGGTCGATCGGCGCTGATCACCCAGCTCGCCCAGTTCGGTATCACCGGGAAGGCGGCGCAGTCGTACGCCGACAACCTCGGCCTCATTCCCGGGAAGGTCACCACGGCGGTCGCGGTTTCTGGCCTCGATACGGCGAACTCCGCGATCAAGCACTTCATCACCACGTGGAATGGGAAGACCATCACGGTTGATGTCGACGGACGCATGAGGCTCCCGAACGGGCAGATCATGCGCGCACACGGTGGCATCCTGCCAGGCGCGCCGTCAGCGAAGGACAACCTCCTCATCCACGCCGCCTCGGGTGAGTTCATCACAAACGCGGCCGCCACGTCTCTCCCGGCGAACCGTGCCGCGCTCGAGTACATGAACGCGGGCAACGACATCAGCGGATGGGCCTCGAAATCCTCACCAACCTACACACCCACGTCGGTGTCGCACTACGCGTCGACAAAGCACCTCGAGCAGAGCATCAGCTTCGTCAACCCGGTCACGCAGGACCCCCGGCAGAGCGCCGCTGAAGCCGCGCAGGTACTCGCAGCCATGGCGGTGGTCCTGTAGGGGATCTGGAGTCACCGCAGTAGGGTGTCGCATGACCGATTCTGAAAGGGACGCACCGACCTGGGAAGAGAAGGACGCCCGCTACTTCATGGAGAAGCTGACGGGCGCGACTGTCACGCAGGCCGACTTCAACGGGCACCCGCCTGGCATGCCAGATTGGAAGGTCGAATACCGGGACGGGGCCCTCGGCTGGATCGAGGTGATCCGCGCAACCGAGCAGGACAGCGAACATTTGCTTATCAGGCTCGCGAAGGACGGCGAGTGGGATCACGCGCCGGGCAACTGGTCATGGAGCATCGTCGTGGACGACGCACGACAACTGTCGTTGCTTCGCCCCATCAGTCAGGCCGCTCTGCGACTCATCGAAGCTCAGGGTGACGTGAACTTTCAGTCCACGGATTGGTTTCTGACGAGCACGGACAATGCGATCGAGAAGTTCCGGTCAAATCCGCCGAGACAGATCACCGTCCGACCCGACGCGCGCCACGACGACGGCTACTCCTACATCAATTGGGCAGCGTATCCCGGTCCATCGACCATTGAGACATCGGGCGAACACGTGTCAGATCTGCTCGATTTGGAGATCGCGACGCCAAACCTCCAACGGCACATAGCCAAGTTAGAACGACAGGCTGGCGATGAACGCCACCTGTACATCCGCGCAGAGCAGTCGGATCTCGGAAACTCACTCTGGATGGCGGGGGTATTCGATCGCGAAATGGTGCCCACTCGGACCCCAACGGTCCCCGCCACCATCAGCCACTTGTGGCTCGTGGATCTGTTCAGCCTTCGGTTTTTCATCTGGGAGCGTACGACGGGATGGCATTACATCGATTCTCATGAAGAAAAGGAGGTAGTGCTACCGGGCCTCGTCCCGCTTGATCTCCCGCACGCGGCCACGAGGTAGAAGCTTCCGGGCGATTGGGCCGCAATAAGCTGGCGCGATGGTAGACAAGTTGGAGGACTCACTCCCTGCTGCGCGCGGAATAATCAACCGTGAATCCGCGATCAACAAAGCCACGGAAGCACGCCAAGCCATGACCGGACTCGCCTTCGCGGCGTTCGGCCACCGCCAAGAAATTTCGATCGCGTCGATGTCCCTCATGTCTGTGCTTACACGGGCCCATGCGTTCCACGAGGGCGCGGTAGATGCTCTGCGATCCGACAACCCTTTTGCGGCATTCACCCTCTTGAGGAGCTACGCAGAGAACGCCGCGCTTCTCGTCTGGCTCAAACATCATCCTGATGATCTCAATCGCCTATACCCCCAGGCCCCGCCCGACGCGCGATTCGCGATCGGCAAGCTGCTGAACTTTGCACAGGCACGCCTCCTGGGATTCAGTGGCGTGTATGAACAACTCAGCGGCTTCGCCCACCCGAGTGCGGCGACCGCGATGACGCCTTGGCGAGCGGCCGGCGAGGACAATCGCAAAGTCAATTGGACATCAGCGCCGGCGTTCAAGAATGACGGCGACTTCATGATCGCCGGTATGTGGGCGGTGGAGCTGGCCGAAGCGAATGGACATCTCTGGGCGGAGTGCTGGACGGCATATTTCGGCGAGTCCCCTACGGCGGCAGTACCGGGAAAGTGGGTATCTCAGGGTCCGAAAAACTCCGCTGCTCCGCAGCGAGGGTAGCTCCGACGCGACTAGTTGCTGCGGCCTGCTCCACAAATCACCGCCACATCTGATGACGGGGACGCGGCTGTGGGGCGGCGGCGGGACGAACGGTCGCTACCTGTCGCGCGTTATTACGCCGTCTAGGCCGCGGTCGGGGTGATAGGTCCATTGGATCGAGTAGTTGCTCCAAGCTTCCTGTTGCCGGCCGTCCAGTGACGAAGTCTGCTCAATGTGCGACACGATGCTCTGCGGCATCTTGAGTGATGTCTCGATGCATGTCCAGTTGTCCAACGAGATCCCCGAAGCATCATCATTGCCCTGACCGTTGAGCGTCAGCGTGTAACCGCCGTCGCCGAGCAGAGCATCGTCGTCTCCGGGAATAGAGCACCCGCTGAGCATCCGGCTTAAGTCCAATGCGCCGGCTACCTTCTCGGCGTGTGCCCTGGTGGCCGCGCTGGCATGTGCACTCGCTGCAGTGACAATCCCTATGCCGAGTGTCACGCCCGCGCCGATCGCGATCCCGACAACGCCCGTGATGACGGGCAGAGCCCACGTCCATGGGCTCTTGCGCGCGCTCCATGACGCCGGATCTGCGGGCGTGGACTGGATGGACCCCCTAAGTGCCTCTGGATCGGGCAGCTCGTGCGCGTTACCGTCTGTCATGACGTGAGCGTACCGACAAAAGGGTCGTCTCAGTCGCCCCAGTGTGGGGGCGTCGCTGTGACGTTCGCGGAAGACGGAAACTCGACCAGTCCGCAGGGAGTCCGCAGGACATCCGATTCAGCACGCTCCCCGCCTGTCATGGGCAACGGTCGATCCCAGCAAATACAAGGGAGACAACCACCGACTACCACGAGCAATAACATGTGGAGAGTACGAGCTGTACTTCTCGGTCTAAGCACCGGCAGGCACGAAAAAGGGCCGCACCCCCCACGGGGTGCGGCCCTTTCGCGTGCCCGATCGAGCCCTGCCACCATCGCAAAGTCGGAATTTGCGGCGACACGCCGCGGCGTCCGCGCGAACACACCGTGCAAGCACCGCCAGTTCCGACTTTGCGCACGGACCGGAGGTGGGATGGATGCGAGCAGTTAGCGAGGTGGGATAGAGGCGAGCAGGGCGGCGGGGCGCTAGGCGTCGAGCAGTCCGAACGCGACGAGGCTCTCCGCCGTGGCGACGATGGCATCCTCGTTGGAGCGAGGTTCCCAGCCGAGCAGCGTGCGCGCCTTCTCGTTGCTCGCGTTCTTCACCTTGCCGAGCTGGGGCACGAGCTCGCGCAGCTGTGGGGAGACGATGCCGCCGATGCGAACCAGCCAGTTGGGAAGGACCCTGGTCGGAACCCTGGCTGCCGACTCCCCCATCCGATTCCGGAGGACGGCCGCCATCTCTGGCATCGACATGGCATCGCCCGCGATAGCGAGAAAACGTTGGCCGGATGCCGCGGGGCTGGTCATGGCGCGAAGGTGCAGGTCGGCGACATCCCGGACATCCACGATTCCGAATGAGAGCTGCGGAATGCCGGGCATCGCACCCTTCATCAGGGTGACGGCGAGCTGAACCGAAGTCGACACGTCGTGCCCGAGGACCGGCCCAAGGATGCCGACCGGATTGATGACGGCGAGCTCGAGTCCGGCGCCCTCATTCTCGATGAAGTCCCACGCCGCGCGCTCGGCGATTGTCTTCGACTTCACGTACGCGGTGACCTCGTCGGTCGGGTCGGTCCAGTCTTCCTCGCTGAACCGACGACCGGTGGGTGGTGCGCTGTAGCCGATCGCGGCGAACGATGAGGTGAGCACCACGCGCTTCACCTTCGCATCGCGCGCCGCTCGGAGGACGCGGAGGGCTCCGTCTCGCGCCGGAACAATCAGGTCATCTTCGTTCTTCGGCTGAGCAGCGGGGAACGGCGACGCAACGTGGAGCACGTAGTCGCAACCCGCGACCGCGTCGGCCCAGCCCGCGTCCGAAGCCAAGTCTGCGGCAAAGAAGGTGAGGCCGCTGGTGTCGGCTCCGGCCGCCACGAGCATCGCGCGCACATCCGCCTCCCTCGCGAGCGAACGCACTGTGGTTCGCACCGTGTGCCCCGCCGCGAGAAGTTGAAGGATGCAGTGTGCACCCACGAATCCGGATCCGCCTGTCACCAGGACCGTCGAGTTGCTCACGAGGTCAAGAATCGCACGAAATGCGACCGGTGCAACACCGTCAACAGCCGCCTCTGCGATGGCGTGAATGCGGAGAGCCCGGTCGCGGTATCCACCGGCTCGATCGACGTCACCACGTGGTCGGTGCCTTTGTACCTGAGGACACACCCGCCCGCGGCAATCACGTTGCGATACCAGTCCACTTTGTCGCCGTAGGTCAGCTCGATCATGAATCCGCCAGGGGTCGGCTGGATGATGATGGGCGTCTCGTAGGTTCTGCCGCTCCTGCGCCCAACGTGCCGAACGAGCGAGAACGGGCCGACGCCTCGACGCGCCATCCTCAGCGTCAGGGGGTTGAGCGTGTGCTTCAGCAACGCGCCGCGCGCCCGGGCCAAGGATGCGGCCACTAGCCCGTGACCGGCGGGTTGATCGTGCTCGTGCCGTAGAACCGTCGCTCGAACACCTGGCGCGCGAGGCGCGTGATGCGCAGGTAGTCGTCGTCGAGGGCGCTGGCCGACCCCGGCGGGTATTCCATCAGGCGCGCGACGCCCTCGAGCGCCTGTCGGTCGGTCGGGAGGACGTCTGCCGTCTTTGCCGTCCACAGCGTCATCGCCGATCGGGCGCGCGACGCGATGATCCACGCATCCCGCAGCTTGGCCGCGTCAGCCGCCGGCACCAGGCCGTTGACGCTCGCGACCTGGAGGGCCGCAAGAGTGGACGTCGTGCGAAGCCCGGGGATGAGCGCAGCAAACTGCAGCTGCAACAGCTGCACGAACCACTCGACGTCGCTGAGCGAGCCTCGCCCGAGCTTCAGGTGCCGGGCCGGGTCCGCGGCCTGTGGCAGGCGCTCTGACTCGACGCGGGCCTTGATGCGCTTGACCTCACGGACATCCTGCTCCGAGATCTTCTCCGGGTAGCGCACACGGTCCGCGACGGCCGCGAAATCCGCGATCAGCGTCTCGTCTCCGACGGCACCGCGTGCCCTGAGGAGCGCCTGCGCCTCCCACGTCAGCGACCAGCGCTCGTAGTACGCGCGATAGCTGTCGAGCGACCGCGCTACTGCACCGTTCTTGCCTTCCGGTCGGAGTCCGATGTCGAGGTCAAGAGGCAATCGCAGGTCTTCGGTCAGGCGGTTCATGGCCTGCACGATGCGCTCGGCGTTGGCCTGGGCTTCTTCACCGGAGATCGAAACAGCGCGATAGACGTACATCACGTCCGCATCCGACCCGAAGCCCAGTTCCTGGCCGCCGTAGCGCCCCATCGCGATGATCGCGAACTCCATCCCGTCGAAATCTCGACGAGCCAGCGAGAGGACACCCGTCAGCAGCACTGTTGTGATGTCGCTGAGCGCCTGTCCGAGTTCTTCGACCCTGAGCAAGCCCAGGATTGCCGCGAGAGAAAGCCGGAGCACCTCGCGGCGCCGGGCGGTCCGCAGGACAACGGCCGCGGCATCCACGTCATCGCTGTGCCGCGCGATCGTGGCGCGCATCTCGTCGAGGAGCGCGCCAAGCGGTCGGGGACGCAGTTCGTCTTCGTTCTCGAGCCACGCCACGCCCTCAGGGATGCGCTCGAGCAGGATGCTCACGAACCGTGAGCTCGACAGCACGTGGGTGAGCCGTTGCGCCGCGCCGGATGAATCGCGCAGCATCCTGAGGAACCAGTACGCCTCGCCCAGGTCGTCGCTCAGTCGCCGGAAGGCCAGGAGGCCGTGATCGGGGTCTGCACCCTCAGCGAACCAGCCGAGCATGACAGGGAGCAGGGTGCGCTGGATGGTCGCACGACGCGACACTCCCCCGGTGAGCGCGGCGATGTGGTGAAGCGCTCCGGCCGGGTCGCGGAATCCGATAGCGGCGAGCCTCGCCTCCGCCTGAGCGCTCGAGAGGGTGAGCTCGTCGCCCGGGAGAGCCGCTACAGCGCTCAAGAGCGGGCGATAGAAGAGGCGTTCGTGCAGGCTGCGCACTTCGTGCTTGGTGCGCTGCCAGGCGGTAGTCAGCTCGTCCGCGCCCGTATACAGTCCGGTCGATCGCGCCAGCACCCGCACGGCCTCCTGGTCTCGCGGCATGAGGTGCGTGCGAATGAGCCTGGACAGCTGCAACCGGTGTTCGAGAAGCCGAAGGAACCGATAGTCGCGGGAGAACTCCTGCGCCTCAACACGGCCGATGTAGCCCTGCGCCGCGAGGGCAACGAGAGCAGGAAGGGTCGCTCGCTGGCGAACTTCAGGATCATGCTGCCCGTGCACCAACTGGAGAAGTTGGATGGTGAATTCGACATCGCGCAGTCCGCCCGGCCCGAGCTTCAACTGGATGTCGCGCTCGTCCGCCGGGATGTTGTCGGTGACCCGCTCACGCATCCGCTGCACTGACTCGACGAAGTTTTCCCGCGAGGCGCTCGACCAGACCAGCGGCGCAACGCCAGCCACGTAGCGCTCGCCCAGCTCGAGATCCCCGGCGAGCGGACGCGCCTTCAGCAGCGCCTGGAATTCCCAGCTCTTCGCCCATCGCTCGTAGTAGGCCAGGTGCGACTCGAGCGTTCGCACCAGCGCGCCATCCTTGCCCTCGGGGCGGAGGTTCGCGTCGACCTCCCAGAGCGCAGGCTCGAAGGCCAGTTCCTGGATGCCGCGGGCGGTTTGCATCGCCAGTCGTGTTCCGATCTCGACGGCACGGTCGGTCGGCAGGTCTTCGTCGGCTTCGACCACGAAGATCACGTCGACATCGCTCACGTAGTTGAGTTCACGGGCGCCCGCCTTACCCATGCCGATGATGGCAAGCCGTGTCTTCGCGATGTCGCCAGCGTCGAACCTCAGGCTTCGACGAGCGACATCGAGCGAGGCATCCAATGCTGCACCGGCGAGGTCCGAGAGCATGCTCGTCACGGACGAGACAGCGGCGAGCGGATCGGGGTGGGACAGGTCCCAGGCGGCCAGCTGCGCGAGATGCCTGCGGTATCGCACCCGTAGCGCCGTGAATGCCGCATCGTCGACAAGGCCGTCGACCGCCTCGAGCAGAGAAGCGCGCAGGTCGTCGGCGCCCGGCAACGCGGTCATCGCATCCGCGAGCCCCGACAGCTGGTCAGGATGACGGTGGAAGAAGTCGGCCAGCCCCCGCGACGCGCCGAGCACCCGAATCAGGCGACCAGCGGCATCCTGCGATGCAAGCAGCTTCCCGATCTGGATCGGCGCCAGCTCGTGCAGGTCCATGAGGCACCGAAGCGCCTGGTCAGCATCTGCCGCCGTCGCGAACAGCGGGATGACATCGTCTGCGAGGTCGGCCAGGAGGTCGCGCGTCGACCCCAGCTCGGTGAACCCGAGCTTGGCCAGCTCGGTCAGCGTCAGTGATGGGAGCATGTTGTTCGGCAGTCGTTGCTACAGGATCTCGAGATTGCTCTCCAGCTCGAACGGCGTGACCTGGGCGCGGTATTCGCTCCACTCGCGACGCTTGTTCAGCAGCACGAAGTTGAAGACCTGCTCACCGAGAGTCTCTGCAACGAGCTCAGAGTCCTCCATGAGCGAGACAGCGTGGTCGAGGCTGGCCGGCAACTGGTTGTAGCCGAGCGCCTTGCGCTCGCCATCGGACAGCGACCACACGTTGTTCTCGGCCTCTGGCGGAAGCTCGTAGCCCTCTTCGATGCCCTTGAGCCCGGCAGCCAGCAGCAGCGAGTACGCGAGGTACGGGTTCGCCGCAGAGTCCATCGCGCGGTATTCGACGCGCGAACTCTGGCCCTTGTTGGGCTTGTAGAGCGGAACGCGCACGAGCGCCGAGCGATTGTTGTGCCCCCATGTGACGAAGCTCGGAGCCTCGTCGCCTCCCCACAGGCGCTTGTACGAGTTGACGAACTGGTTTGTGACAGCCGTGATCTCCGGGGCGTGGCGCAGGAGCCCGGCAACGAACTGGCGCCCAATCTTCGAGAGCTGGTACTGCTGGCCGCCGTCGAAGAAGGCGTTCACGTCGCCCTCGAACAGAGACATGTGCGTGTGCATTCCGGAGCCGGGATGCCCGGACAGCGGCTTCGGCATGAAGGTCGCGTACACACCCTGCTCGATTGCGACCTCCTTGATCACCGTGCGGAAGGTCATGATGTTGTCGGCCGTCGTGAGGGCATCCGCGTAACGCAGGTCGATCTCGTTCTGCCCGGGGCCAGCCTCGTGATGGCTGAATTCGACCGAGATGCCGAGGTCTTCGAGCATCCTCACCGATCGCCTGCGGAAGTCGTGCGCCGTGCCTCCGGGCACATTGTCGAAGTAGCCGGCGGAATCCACGGGCTCCGGGCCACCGTTCTTGTACTTGCTCGACTTCAGCAGGTAGAACTCGATCTCTGGATGCGTGTAGAACGTGAAGCCGCGCTCCCCCGCCTTCGCGAGCGTGCGCTTCAGGACGTTGCGCGGGTCGGCCACCGCGGGCTGGCCGTCCGGGGTCGTGATGTCACAGAACATCCGAGCGGTCGGATCGATCTCGCCCCGCCACGGCAGGATCTGGAAGGTGGTCGGATCCGGATGCGCCAGAACGTCCGCTTCGTACGACCGAGTCAATCCCTCGATTGCGGAGCCGTCAAAGCCAAGACCCTCGGCGAACGCTCCCTCGACCTCGGCCGGCGCGATGGCAACGGACTTCAGCGTGCCGACGACATCCGTGAACCAGAGCCGAATGAACTTGATCCCGCGCTCCTCGATAGTGCGGAGAACGAAGTCGCGCTGCTTGTCCACGGGGCTCCTTGAAAGGCGAGGTGTGAGGCTTTGGATACTGCGGTTTTTCAGGTGTTCTGCCGCGCTATTAGGCTAGTGGCTATGCCCCGACTTCGCTTGGCACTCGCCCAGACGAACCCCATTCTCGGCGATCTCGCGGGCAACTCGACGCAGGTCGTCGAGGCAGCCAAACGCGCACACGCGGCGGGCGCCGACATCCTTGCCCTCGGCGAGATGGCGCTGAGTGGCTACCCGATCGAAGACCTCGCGGCGCGGCCGAGTTTCCTGCGCGACGCGAGCGCCGCAATCCCTGCCCTGGCGAAACGGCTGCAGGACGAGGGGCTCGGCGACCTGGTCGTCATCGTCGGTCATCCTGATGGGCCATTCGAGACGCCACTCGCCGGCAAGCGCATCGAACCGACCGCGATCGCACAGAACCGTGCCAGTGTGTTGCAGCACGGTCACGTCAAGGCGCAGTACAGCAAGCATCACCTGCCCAACTACGGGGTGTTCGACGAGTACCGTATCTTCATTCCGGGCGATGAACTCCTGGTGCTGCGTATCAAGGGTGTGGACGTCGCATTGATCATTTGCGAGGACCTCTGGCGTGATGGTCCGCCCGTCTCCTGGGTGCTCGAGGCGGATGCCGGTCTCCTGCTCGTAATCAATGCGTCACCGTTCGAGCGCGATAAGGATGAGGTGCGCCTGCCGCTCGTGACGCGCCGAGCCATCGAGACCGACACGATTGTCGCCTACGTCAATATCGTCGGCGGCCAGGACGACCTGGTCTTCGACGGCGATAGTGTCATCGTCGACGGAAGCGGCAGCATCCTCGCGCGAGCGCCGCAGTGGGTGCCGCATCTTCTCGTCACAGACCTGGATGTCGCCGCAGCGACCGACGCTGAGCTGCCGCCGAATGTGCACCGTGTGACCCTCGCTGATCCGATCGGCCCACGGGAACCGATCCTGGCCGAGATCGCGATCCCGGCCGACGATCACGAGCAACTCTGGAATGCCCTGGTGCTGGGCCTTCGCGACTATGTCGGGAAGAACCGTTTCCCGAGCGTCGTGCTCGGCGTATCGGGTGGTATCGACTCGAGCGTTGTCGCGGCGATCGCGGCCGACGCGGTTGGCGCAGATCGCGTCTACGGAATCGCCATGCCCAGCCGATACAGCTCAGGCGGATCGGTCGACGATGCAAGCGAGCTGGCTGAGCGCATCGGGTTTCACTACTCGGTGGAACCGATCGCCGACCTGGTTTCACCGATCGAGGAGCAGCTGCACCTCACCGGTGTCGCAGCCGAGAATGTCCAGGCGCGCATCCGCGGGATGATCTGGATGGCCGAGTCGAACACGCATGGTCACCTCGCCCTCACCAATGGCAACAAGACCGAGATCTCAGTCGGCTATTCGACAATCTACGGCGATGCCGCAGGCGGTTTCGCACCGATAAAGGACGTCCCGAAGACCCTGGTCTGGGAACTCGCGCGCTGGCGCAATGAGTTCGCGGCATCGCGCGGCGAGACTCCGCCGATCCCGGTCAACTCGATCGAGAAGCCCCCCAGCGCCGAACTGCGACCAGATCAGACCGACCAGGACACGCTGCCGCCGTATGAGCTGCTCGACGCGATCCTCGATGCCTACGTCACGCGAAACCTCGGCCCCGAGGATGTCGTTGCTCTCGGCTTCGACAAAGACATCGTCGATTTCGTGACCCGGCTGGTCGATCGCTCCGAGTGGAAGCGCAGGCAGGGCGCAATCGGACCGAAGATCAGCGGGATGGCATTCGGACGGGACCGTCGGCTGCCGATTACATACCGGCCCAATCCCTGATTGCGCAATCGCCCTAGAATCGGGACATGGCAGACAACGCCGCTCCGGCGCCGAAGAAGGTCCGTACCCGTCATTTCCAGAACGCGAAGCGTGACGGGATCAAGATCACCGGATTGACCAGCTATGACATGCTCACGGCATCCATTTTCGACGAGGCAGGCATCGACTTCCTTCTCGTAGGAGACTCCGCAGGCAACAACGTCCTCGGGTATGAGACGACGCTGCCGGTGACGGTGGACGAACTCATCCCGCTAGCCCGAGCCGTCGCCGGTGCCGTCAAGCGCGCGTTCGTCGTCGCCGACATGCCGTTCGGCTCATACGAGACCGGTCCGGATGAGGCGCTCCACACCGCCTTCCGCTTTATGAAGGAGACCGGCGCACACGCCGTGAAGCTCGAGGGCGGCGTGCGATCGGCAGAACAGATCCGCCGAATCGTGTCCGCCGGCATTCCGGTCATGGCCCACATCGGCTTCACGCCGCAGAGCGAACACGGCCTCGGTGGCCACGTCATCCAGGGCCGTGGCGACCAGGTTCGCGACCTGCTGGCCGACGCTCACGCCGTCGAGGATGCTGGTGCATTCGCCGTTGTGCTCGAGATGGTGCCTGCGGATGCCGCGCGACAGGTGACCGCCGAGTTGAAGATCCCGACGATCAGCGTCGGCGCCGGCCCGCACACGGACGGCCAGCTTCTCGTCTGGACCGACTGGGCCGGGTTCACGACCGGTCGCGTCCCCTCGTTTGTGAAGCAGTATGCGAACCTCCGCGGCATCCTCGCCGATGCCGTCAAGGCGTATCGCGACGATGTCGACAGCGGGGCGTATCCGGGGCCTGAGCACTCGTACTAGACACCGGAGGCACTCGCGGGTCGAGTTCCCGCAGGGCAGAATGGGCGCATGGAACTGGTTCAGGTCGCCCAGCACGCGGAAGATATCGATCGCGCGGTCGCGTTTTACGAAGAACTGCTCGGGGTAAGTGTTGCCGCCCGTTTCGATCCCCCGGGGCTGGCGTTCTTCATGCTGGACGGAACCCGCCTGTTGCTCGACAAGGGCGCCCCCACATCCCTGCTCTACCTCGCCGTCGACGATGTCGAGTACAGCGTCGATCAGCTGAGGGCGCGAGGCGTTGCGATCACAACCGAACCGCACGTGATCTTCCAGCACAATGACGACACGCTCGGCCCGGCCGGGACCGACGAGTGGATGGCGTTCATCACCGACTCAGAAGGCAACACAGTCGCCCTCGTGAGCTACTCCAACACCGACCCCAACGACTGAGGAAGGCCGGGTCAGTCGTTCTTTGCGTCCTCTGCCGCCCACTGCCGCGCACGCTCGGCGATGATCTCGGGCGCACGAGCCGCGTCCTCGCGGCTGGCGAACGGACCGTCCAGATCGCTGGCGAGAGACTGCCTGCCCTCTTCCACGTCGCCGGTTTTGTTGTTGTAGAACCACTCGGTCACAGTTTGCTCCCTTGAAGACAAGATAAATTTAATCCTATGCCTCGGGATTCCAGCGGTCACCTCGTCCCAGGAGTCGTTGCTCCGCTCCGTGCGGTTCCGGCCGACATCCATCGCCCCGAGTACGTCGGCAGGCCAGGGCCACGCGAATACGCGGGAAACGACGTCTACACGCCCGAGCAGGTCGAGCTGATTCGCGAGGCTGGTCGCATCGCTGCCGGTGCCGTCGAGGCCGTCGGCGAGGCGATCAAGCCGGGCGTGACGACCAACCAGCTCGACGCCATCGCCCACGAATACATGATCAGTCGGGGCGCGTATCCATCGACCCTCGGCTACCGGGGGTACCCCAAGTCGTGTTGCACCTCGATCAACGAGGTCATCTGCCACGGAATCCCGGACAACACCGTCATCGAAGACGGAGACATCGTGAACATCGACGTCACCGCATACAAGAACGGAATGCACGGCGACCTCAACAAGACGTTCATCGCAGGCACCGGCAGCCAGCAGGCGATGGATCTCGTCGAGCGCACCAGGGAGGCTCTCAACCGCGGAATCAAGGCCGTCGCCCCTGGCCGCGCGCTGAACGTGATAGGCCGGGCGATCGAGTCCTACGCGAAGCGATTCGACTACGGCGTTGTGCGCGACTTCACCGGTCATGGTGTCGGCGAGGCCTTCCACTCAGGACTGGTGATTCCGCACTATGACGCGGCTCCCCGCTTCGACCAACTGATCGAGGTCGGAATGGTCTTCACCATCGAGCCCATGCTCACCCTCGGCGGCTATGAATGGGACATGTGGGCAGACGACTGGACGGTGACAACTCGCGACAAAAGCCTGACAGCGCAGTTCGAGCACACTATGGTCGTGACCGAGCGTGGCACCGACATCCTGACTCTTCCCTGATCGACAACTAAAAGGACGCGCATGACCAAGGCAGTTGGCATCGACATCGGCGGCACCGGAATCAAGGGAGCTGTTGTCGATACCGCGACCGGCGAACTGCTCAGCGAACGAATCAAGCTCGCGACGCCAGCGGGCGGCGAGCCGGACGACATCGTGAAGACCGTCGTCGAGATCATCGATCAGCTGAAGGTCGATCCGGATGCTCCGGTGGGCGTCTGCTTCCCCGCAATCGTGATCCATGGAAAGACGATGTCTGCTGCGAACGTCTCGAAGAAGTGGATCGGTCTCGAAGCGGAGAAGCTGTTCGAGTCGGCGCTCGGCCGCGACATCCGGTTCGTCAACGACGCGGATGCCGCCGGAGTCGCCGAGGTCCGCTACGGAGCCGCGAAGGATGTCCCGGGTCTTGTCATCCTCACAACTCTCGGCACAGGGATCGGAAGTGCGCTGATCTACAACGGCGTGCTGATTCCGAACGCGGAACTCGGGCATATCGAGGTCGACGGCAAGGACGCCGAGCGTCGCGCATCGTATTCCGCGAAGGAGCGTGGTCGGCTCAGCTATCACAGCTGGGCCAAGCGTCTGCAGCGCTACTACGAGGTGCTCGAGGCCCTGTTCTCGCCCGACCTGTTCATCGTCGGCGGCGGCGTCTCGAAGAGCTACGAGGAATTCCTTCCCCAGCTGAGCCTCCGCGCCCCGATCGTGCCGGCAACCCTCCGGAACAACGCTGGGATTCTGGGCGCCGCCGCGCTCGCGGTTAAGGGGCCGCAGGACGCAACCGTTCCCCGCGACAAAGCGGGCGCGAACGACGCTGCGGTTGCGAACGAGTAATGGAACCGGTCGAGCTTCGGACCGAGAGACTCGTGTTGTCTGCTCCGACGCTCGACGACGCCGACGCAATTACCGCCGCCTGCCAGGACTACGAGCTGCAGCGGCGCGTCGGAATTCCCGTGCCCTACACGCACGAAAACGCGGTGGGTTTCATCGCGCAGTGGTCGACCGCGGGATGGGAAAAAGGTACGAACTCGACGTGGGTGGTGCGTCGTGATGGCGAGTTCGCCGGGATCGTCGGTCTCGATGACATCCGGCAGGGTGAGGCGACCGTCGGCTACTGGCTCGACCCGGCCCATCGCGGGCTCGGGATTCTGAGCGAAGCCCTGCCCGTCGTGCTCGACTTCGCATTCGCTCCCGATGGCCTTGCGCTCGAACGCGTCCAGTGGCGAGCCTTCTCGGGCAACCTCGCCTCGGCGCGGGTCGCCCAGAAGAGCGGGCTCCGCTTCGAGGGCATCGCGAGGCTCGGGGTGATGGGGCGCGCCGGCCGGGAGGACGACTGGATGGCGGGCATCCTCTCGACCGACGATCGAACGCCGCAACCGTGGCCAGTTTTGCCATGAGGGCACTCGGGGCGCTGTCGCTGCGGAGACAGCTGAGCGGCTTCGCTGTTGCGATCATCGGCCTGCCACTGCTCACCTGGTGGCTGTCTTCTGCAACCAGTTCCGATGCGCCCAGTTCCGATGCCGCCACCACGACGGTCGTGTTGCTGTACCAGCTGCTCGTCGTGGTTGTCGCGCTCGTGGGCGGAATCTGGCCGGCTCTGGTTGCAGCGCTCGGCGCAGGCATCCTTCTGGACTACTTCTTCATCGCGCCGCTCTACACGGTGACCATCGCGGCACCCCAGCACATCGTGGCACTTGTCGTGTCGCTGCTCGTTGCTGCGCTCGTCAGCTTCGTCGTCGACCAGGCGGCACGTCGCCTGCGTGCCGCGCGGGAGTCGGCAGCGGAGTCCGAGCAGCTGGCGACCGCCGCGACCGCTGTGCTCGGAGGGGATGACGCGATCGAGGCCCTGGTGCGCGGCCTGCGGCAGGCATTCGGCCTGGCGAGCGCCACCCTGGTCGCCGGGCAGGTGACGATATTCACCGACGTTCGGGCAGAACCGGTCGGTGGCTCTCCGGAGCGGCAGAGCGAATCGATCGTTCCCGTCGGCGGATCGGCGAGACTTGTGCTGCGTGGACGCGCGCTGACGGCGGCAGATCGTCGCATCCTCGCAGCGTTCTCGTCGCAGCTTGGCGCCGCGCTCGAGCGCCGCGCCCTCGCCGCGGAGGCCGAAGAGATGCGTCCGATCGCTGCGGCCGACCGACTTCGCAGCGCGCTGCTCTCGGCGGTCGGGCACGACCTCCGCCGCCCGCTCGCAGCGGCAATTGCGGCAGTGACATCGCTGCGATCGCCCGAGGTGCAGCTGTCGGTCTCCGATCGCGACGAACTGCTCGCGACCGCGGACGAGAGCCTCCAGTCGCTTGCAGGCCTCGTGACGGACCTTCTCGACGCCAGCAGGCTTCAGGCGGGAGTCCTCGGCGTGACGTTGGAGGACGTCGCCGTCGACGAGATCGTGGGAGATGCGCTGGACGAACTCACTTCTCCCCCACCCGCGGTGACGCTTCGTCTCGACCCT
The DNA here is from genome assembly GCA_036499165.1 of Galbitalea sp. GTDB lineage: Bacteria > Actinomycetota > Actinomycetes > Actinomycetales > Microbacteriaceae > Galbitalea. The sequence goes on from DASYEE010000138.1 coordinate 16,591, forward strand.
CAGCTCGCCGTCATCGCCGACCCCGCCCTCCTGAAGCGCGTCATCGTCAACCTGCTGGCGAACGCACTGCGATTCTCCCCCGTCGGCAGCGCTCCCGTTCTTCAGGCCGACGCATCCATGAGTCGGGTTCGGCTGCGGGTGATCGACCGCGGCCCGGGCATCCCGGCGAGTCGACGCGCGGAAGTCTTCCTGCCGTTCCAGCGCCTCGGCGACACGGACAACGCCACAGGAATCGGACTCGGCCTCGCGCTCTCCAAGGGCTTTGTCGAGGGCATGGGAGGCACGCTTGCGGCTGAAGACACGCCAGGAGGCGGCCTGACCATGGTGATCGACCTTGCCGGAGTGACGCGATGAAGATCCTTATTGCCGATGACGATCCGCAGATCCTCCGTGCGCTGCGGATCACGCTGACGGCTCGCGGCTACGACGTCCTCGTCGCGAGCAACGGCAACGAGGCAATCAGTGCTGCAATCGACGGGCATCCGGACCTGGTCGTGCTCGACCTCGGGATGCCCGGACTCACCGGCATCGAGGTGATCGAGGCCCTCCGCGGCTGGACCGAGATCCCGATTCTCGTCGTCTCCGGCCGAAGCGAATCCTTCGACAAGGTGGACGCGCTCGACGCCGGCGCCGACGATTACGTGACGAAGCCGTTCGCCGCCGATGAACTCCTCGCGCGCATCCGAGCGCTGTCGCGGCGCACACCGGCGGCAACGGACGTGCCGCTCGTGATATTCGGCGACGTGACGGTGGACCTGGCAGCGCATATTGTCACGCGCGCCGGTACACCGGTGCGGTTGACGCCGACGGAATGGCGGATGCTCGAGGTGCTGCTTCGCAATCACGACCGGCTGGTGTCGAGGGAGACCCTCTTGCACGACGTGTGGGGGCCGCAGTACACGACGGACACCGGGTACCTTCGTCTCTATCTCGCGCAATTGCGGAAGAAGCTCGAGCCGGTTCCGTCTTCGCCACGCTATTTCATCACGGAGGCCGGGATGGGATACCGCTTCGCGAGCGACGAGACAGAAGGGCTACGGTCATGACCGATTTCGTGCATGTTGCGGTGGCAATCGAGCAGCCGCTGAGTCGTGTCTACGCCTTTGCGGCCAACCCGACGAACCTGCCGCAGTGGGCATCGGGACTGACGAGTCTCTTTCGCCAGAGGGCGACGAGTGGGTCGCCGATTCCCCTCTCGGGAGGATCTCTATCAGGTTCGCTGAGCGGAACGAGCTGGGCGTGCTTGACCACTGGGTGACCCTGCCCGACGGCGCGACCGAATACAACCCCGTCCGCGCGGATCTGGAGACCCTGAAAGCCATTCTCGAGGGCTGATTACCCAGAGATAGGGTCGCCTATCCTTGCTGGAAACCTTGGCGATCGAGTGCTTCTATGGGGGCATGACATCGATTGCCGATTTGATTCCGGGGCTTCGCGCGCGGCGCGAGTTGCGGGTCGAGGGGCTGGCGAGTCGGCTCAACTGGCTTCGCGCAGGAGTTCTCGGCGCGAACGACGGCATCGTCTCTGTTGCGGCCATCGTGGTCGGGGTCGCGGGTGCGACATCCAACCCGGCTCCAATCCTCACTGCGGGTCTCGCGGGACTGGTGGGCGGCGCAATCTCGATGGCGCTCGGCGAGTATGTCTCCGTGTCGAGCCAACGCGACACGCAACGCGCTCTGATCGCTCGGGAGCGCTTTGCGCTCCTGAACTCCCCCGAGGCCGAACTCGAGGAATTGGCGGCGGCCTATGCGGCCAAGGGGCTTTCCGCAGAAACTGCCTACCTGGTCGCTCGGGAACTGACCGAGAATGACGCCCTGGGGGCCCACCTCGAGACCAAGCTGCACATCGACGAGGATGACGTGGCAAGTCCGTGGCATGCCGCGCTCGCATCGGCGGTTGCGTTCACAATCGGCGGCATCCTTCCGCTCCTTGCGATCATGCTCGTCCCGGCGGCCATCCACATCCCGGTGACGTTCGTCGCGGTACTTGTCGCCCTGGCGATCACGGGTGCTGTCAGTGCGAGGATCGGCGGCAGCCCTATCCTTCGCGCCACGGTCCGCGTTGTCATCGGCGGCGCCGCGGCTCTCGCCGCGACCTACCTCATCGGTCACCTCCTCGGCGCCAGCGGCCTCGTCTAGCCGCATCTCCCCCAGGCACCGTGCAGTAGCGGTCGTTCCCAGCCTCCTGTGTCCCTTTGGGAAATTCAGGAAATCGTAGCGACCCCGTTTGGTGCCCCGCCGGGCATCCCCACGCTGGCGGGCCATCCCTCGCGAGCCGAATTCGCGGCCGAACAGATCTCCTGAGTTTTCGAACCGCGGAATCCTCTTCACGTCTGAACAGGCTGTCGCCGGAAGTTATCTCTCTCGCCCCGGCTACCGACCCCCACGAACACTCGGTGCTTGTGCATCGAAAACTCAGGAAATCGTGACGGCTGCAGCTAGCGGCTGGCAGAACTTCGGCGCGCCAGTGCGCCCGCGCCAGCAACCGGACAAAAGTCGAAAACAGATTTCCTGAGTTTCCAACTCGCTGCGGGAAAGTACGGCGCGGAGGGGCGGGGGCAAACGGGCCGACCGTACGCCGGGTTCTGTCCCGGCACCCGAAGGTGCCATCGACGGCCATCTATCTACGATGTACGTTGCCGCACACCTCTAGCGGTCTACCCGGAAACTGGGCGAGCAGCCCGTAACGCTTCCTGTCTGACCTTGCTCCGG
>DASYEE010000139.1:0-19910 GCA_036499165.1 Galbitalea sp.
CGCCGCCTCGGCCTTTGTCAGGCCCTGCTGAACGACGGACAAAACGATCACTCGCGCCTTCGACATGCCCCATCATCGAAGCAGGCCCACTATCAACGATGTCTCGACTCATCTATCAACGATGTCCTGAACTCGGACACCCTTGGATCCACCAAATCGAGAAGCCCCAGATGATGCGCAAAGCGCAGATTCTGGGGCTTTTGGTGTCTCATTACTCCACCGGTACCCCGCCGCTGGACAGCATCTCGATCGACATCGACATCGGCGTCTCGAGCATGGGCTTCCCCTGAGCCCGTGCGCTAGTGTCGCAATCGATGAGTGCGACGATGGCTGTTCTCGTGATCGATATCCAGCGCGACTACTTCCCGGGCGGCGAGTATCCGCTCGTCGGCGCGGATGCCGCGGCAGGACAGGCACGGGCGATTGTTCTGCGGGCGCGGCAGGATGGGGTGCCGGTGATCCACATCCGGCACGAATCACTCGAGGCCGGCGCGACGTTCTTCGTGCCGGGCACGCCGGGCACGGCCATCGATGAGCGGCTGGCACCCGTCGACGGAGAGCTCGTCATCACGAAAAACTACCCCAACAGTTTTCTCGCCACCGGGCTCCGCGACGCTCTCGAAGGCGGAGGAGTCGACGAGCTCGTCATCGTCGGAATGATGTCGAGCATGTGTGTCGACGCGACGACGCGCGCGGCGCTTGACCTGGATTTCGCGGTGACCGTCATCCACGATGCGTGCGCCGCACCCGATCTCGCGTTCGACGGCAATGTGATTCCGGGTGCGACGGTGCATGCCGCATTCATGGCGGCTCTCACCGACGCCGGAGCAGAAGTGATTGCAGCGGCTAATTTCACGGCGAGGGAGTAGTTCTTTCCAGTCGATTTGCCGCTAGTGTGGCACTACCCCCTTTTGGGGGTACCCGACAGGAGAGCCCCCGCCTCCGGTCCGATCGAGCCCCCCACTCGGTCGAACGCACTGAAGTCACCCCGAAGGACATCAGACATGACCCCATACTCACGTTTTGGCGACCCATACGCCACGCGAGTCCTCTCCGTGCATGACACCCACGCGCCGGAGCTCCCCGATGGCGACCGCATCGTGCGGGCGCTGAATTCGCAGGATTTCGCATTGCTCGTCCAAGCCGTCGAGTTGATCGTGCAGGCCAGTGCATTCTCGCGCCGCGGCATCGAGCTGGCCATGCGCCTGCCCGAGGCCAGGGCCGACCGGCTCACGAGCCTGCTCGAGTTGCTCGAAGTCATCACGCCCGGCGGCTATGAGGAGCAGCGTCGCATCCTCGTCGATCTCGAGCAGTTGCCCAACACGCTGTTTCGCCTCTACGAGTTCCGCGACGCGGTGGGTGACCTGCTGCACGCCGCGTAGCCGGCCGCCTGCCAAGACGCCGCTGGCGCCGCACCCGCGAGGGATGCGACGCCAGCGAACGCAGTGCCGAGCGCCTTACGGCAGGTAGTACGTCGGGTTTGGCAGCTTGACGGTGTGATCTGCCGATCCACCGATCAGGTCGCTGTACTGGTCACCGAAGTTGGCCACGATGTCGTAGCGACCGCCAGAGGCCGACTCGACGTGCTTGCGAGTCTGCGACTTGTACTCGATGGTGGTGCACGCTGCGGCCGCGCACGTGATGTATGCGGGCTGCTGGGATGCTCCGACTCCCGTCCACTTCGTGTAGTAGTTCGCTGACGTGAAGCCGGTGTAACCGACCTTCTCGAGGTTGCCGAGGGTTGCGGTCTTCTGGTTATCGTTGCGTCCCGTCAGCCCGATGATCGTGCACCCGGCTTTCTGGGCTGCCCGCTCGAGACTGACCATGCCTGGCACGGCGGGGAATCGCTCGTCCTGCACCCAGACATCCTGCTCGGCGGGGTTGTAGTTGAAGTGCATGTCGCCCACCTCCATGTCGTAGGTCCAGAGCGTTGTGTCGTCAGCATCCAGCACGATCGCCGGGTTCTTGTGCAGCTTGCTCTCGATGAAGCAGGTCGCGACAACGCGGGGCAGTTGCTCGCGCACGATCGACTTCATCTCGGTGATGTACGGCGACGTCGTCTTGTTCGAGGTTCCCGTTCCGGTGTCGCCGTAGTAGGTGGCGATCGTTGACTTCACGGAGTCGATGTTCGGGATGCCCTCTCCGCCCTCGGTGAGGCCACTCGAGCCATCCGGCTTCATCGTGAAGTGCGTGCGCGCGGCCAGTTTCGGCTCCGAGACGCCCGGGAGGTCAGCTGACGGCAGGTAGTACGTGGGGTTCGGCAACTTCTGGATGTTGTCGGCGAACCCGCCCTGCAGGTCAGACCACTGGTCGCCGACGTTCAGGGCAACGTCGTAGCCGAGGTCCTTCTCGAGGTGCTTGCGCGTTCCGGCCTTGTATTCGACGGTCGTACAGGACGTCGTGACGCAGCTGATGTAGCTGGGCTGCGCGCCGGCCGCCCACTTCACGTAGTAATTCGCCGCAGTGAAGCCGGTGTAGCCAACCTTGGTCACGTTCTCGATCGATGCGGTCTGCTGTGCAGCGCTGCGTCCTGTGATGCCGATGACCTGGAATCCGATCGACCGCGCGTAGTTCTCGAAACTCACCATCGCGGGGGTTGCCGGGAAGCCCTCGGCCAGGATGTCCTGGTTGTTCAGCGTCGGATCGAAGTTGAAGTGCATCTGGCCGACTTCGTAGTCGTAGGTCTCAAGCATCGTGTCGTCGGTGTCGAGAACGATGGCCGGGATCTTGCCCGAGCGCTTTGATTTCGCGTATTCGCGGGGGAGCGCCGCCTTCAGCTTCGCCACGATGCGATTCATTTCTGTGATGTATGGCGAGGAGGTCTTGTTCGCGATACCGGTGCCAGGGTCGCCGTAGTACGCGGCGATGGTCTTCTTGACCGAGTCGATGTTGGGGATGTTCTCACCCCCTGCGGTCTTGCCACTCGAGCCGTCCGGCTTCATCGTGAAGTGGGTGTTTGGCGCCAGCCGCCCCGCGGAGGCGTGCTGCTGCGAACCGTGCCGCGGGCTCGTGGCCTCAGCAGCGGATGCCCCGGCGAGGGCTGATCCGACTGCCAGCGCGACGGCCGCAGAGACGGCCACCATCCTGAGTCGGCGAGGGCGTGTAGTCATGTTGTGTCCACCTTCGTTGTGTTCTACCCCCGGTTGGGGGACATCCCAGCAGACTATCCCGGGGTCCGCCGTGAGCGCGAGGGTTCCCCAGCATCACGCTCGGAACCTAGGCATGGCATGGTGCGGCACGGCGAGGACGACTTCGTCGTGATCGAGCGGGCCGATGGGGTCGGCGGAACCTGGCGTGACAACACGTATCCTGTGCGACCTGCGATAACCGCAGCAGGAGATTCTGGATTACCTGCGGGGCGTGACCGATCGCTTCCGTGTCCCGGACAGAGACGCTCCGGCGGAAGACGAACGGAACGCGGTGGTCTTCGACTCGGCGCTCTGCTAGGCGGTGCCTGCGCGCACCTTGTCTTCACTGTTTCTGGCTGCACCGGCGTTGACGCCAACGCTGCCGTCCACTGCGCCCTCGGCATTGACGGAACCCAGGATGATCTTGCCCGGGTTGAACGTGCCCTTCGGGTCTGCGGAGGTGAACAGCCCCTCCATGACGCCCACGCCGCTCGCAGAGATGTCCTGCTCGAGCCATGGCGAGTGCTCGAGGCCGACACCGTGGTGGTGCGAGATCGATCCGCCGTTGTCGATGAATGCCTGCTGGATGGCTGTCTTCACGATGTCGTACTGCTCGAGTGGGTTATCGCCGAAGATGAAGCCGAAGGTGAAGTAGAGGCATGCACCGGAGTGATATGAGTGCGACAGGTGGCTGATGATCAGGCCCTTGACGCCGATCTGGTCGAATGCGCCGTATGCGGCCTTGACCACACCATCGTGCAGCCCTGACAGCTTCGACCACGGAGCGGCGCTCTCTGAAACGTCGCCCGCCGCGCCCCGGTCGAGCAGGAAGTCACGGAGGTATGGTGTATCGAACTTCTTCTGGTCGTACAGGATGCCGGGGCCAGTGCCGACGCCCATGCCGTTGAACGACTTGACGATCTTGTCGACGATGCTCTTCTGCTTCTTGGCGAATTCGTCGCCACCCTCGTAGCCGATGAAGGAGAGGCAGATGTCGTCGAGGTTCCAGCCCTTCCGTCGCATCAGGAACGGCAGCAGCGTTCCAGAGAGGAACTTTGATACGCCGTGGCTCTCCTTCGACGTCGCGAGGGAGAACTTGGTCTCGGGGGCATCGGAGACACGCGTGACCGATGGCGCAGCGTCGCTCTCAGCGATGGCCTGCATCGCCTTCAGCCCCACCTCCCAGTTCGGGAAGAAGTACGCGTAGACGTCGCGCTTCGCCGGCACGCGGTGTACCTGCACCGTCGCCTCGGTGATGATACCGAGGCGTCCCTCGCTGCCGAGAATCATTTCGCGCACGCTCGGTCCATTCGACGCGCTCGGGATCGCGCGGATCACGAGCACCCCGTCCGGACGCACGACCCGCAGGCCACGCGTGATGTCGGCGATGTCGCCGTACTTGTCAGACTGCATACCGGACGAACGGGTGGCGATCCAGCCGCCGAGCGTCGAGTGCGTGAAGCTGTCGGGGAAGTGACCGATGGTCCAGCCCTTGGCTGCGAGCTGGTCCTCGAGGTCCGGTCCAAGCGCTCCGGCCTGGATGCGTGCGAGCCCGGAGTCTGCGTCGATCTCGATGAGCTTGTTGAGGCGCCCAAGGTCGAGCGAGATGATGGCGCGCCGCTCCGTGGCAACCGGTTCGACACTGCCGGCAATGTTGCTGCCGCCGCCGAACGGGATGATGACCGCGCCGGCGTCGACTGCCGCAGCCACGATCTTCTCGACCTCTTCCTCGTCGGCGGGGTACGCGACGACATCTGGCGCGCGCTTGATCTCATTGGCTCGGATGCGCACGAGGTCGCGCAGGCTCTTGCCGTAGGTGTGAACGACGCGCTCCATGTCGTCGGTCGTGACATTGTCTTCGCCGACAATGGCAGCGAGGGCGCGGACGAGAGTCGCGGAGGCCACCGAGGCAGGAACGTCGAGCTTGTCGAACTCAGGCATGCCGACGACTTCGGCGGTATGCAGGTCGAGAGCGAGCGACTCCAGCATGAACGGCGCAAATCCTGGCTTGTCCTCGTGGTGGAACCCGACGCCCTCGAGGCCCCAGCCCCACCACTTCATGTGCTTGACATCGGTCACTTGTTCGGCTCCTTCTGGGATGGTGATTGCCCAACAATACTGGGCGTGTGCTCCAGCCGCAGGCGGACGATCTCTCGCCTAACGCGGTCGGTGAAGTCGACGGGGTTCTCGCCGGGGTTTGCCCACATGGGCTCGCCGAACACGACGGAGACCGGGAGCCTGCCACGTTTTGGCCAATTCGTGCCCCGGGGATGCGCAATGTTGACGCCGACGAGCGCGACAGGGAGCACGGGAACGTTGCACGAACTCGCGAGGGCCGCAGCCCCCGGCTTGAAGGCGGCGATCGTGCCATCCTTCGAGCGAGTGCCCTCCGGGAAGACGAGGAGGGGGATCCCGCGCTTCAGCAGCCCCTTGGCGCTGACGACCTTCGCGTTGGCGGCCGTGCGATGCACAGGGAACGCGTTGAAGAACAGCGCCGTGAGCCCGCGGCGCCACCACACATCGAAGAAGTAGTCCGCTGCGGCGCCTGCCGCAAGATAGCGCGATAGTCGGCGGGGGAGCGAACCGACGATGAGTGGTGTATCGAGGTGGCTGGAGTGGTTGGCGACGACGACGTAGCCGCCCTTCACGCTCCTGAGGCGATCGCGTCCGATGATTGTGACGGTGACGAGCCGCCAGACGAGAGGTCGCAGGAGGCCGCGCTGGGCGACAAACCGGGCACCGGCCTGACCACGTGAATTGAAGCGGTCATGGACATCGCGCGAAGGCAGGTCTTCCGCCTTCGCGCCTTTTGATCCGTCGGTCACGGGGCAACCGGCTTTCTGCGACTTGATGATATCGACCCTGAAATCTTACGGATCGCGCTTTTGGGGGCATGCCGAGCCAACCAGATAAGGACTCGGTAGCGAATAGTAGGTATGGAGATGACTTTGCCTCGATCGACGTCTTTTAGTGCGGCCTGTACGAGTGGTTCGGCGTCGATCCACAGTGCGTTTGGAATGCTCGAGACCCGAACGCCGGCCCGCTCATGAAACTCGGTATGCACCCAGCCGGGGCAGAGGGCCGTAACAGTGATGCCGGTGCCCGCAAGTTCGACCGCGAGCCCCTCAGTGAACGAGGTTACCCAGGCCTTGATGGCGGAGTACGCACCCATCGTGATGAAGCCGGCCGTGCTCGACACGTTGACGATCGCCCCTTTGCCCCGGGGGAGCATCCCGCGGGCGGCGGCGCCAGAAAGGACGAGTACCGCCCGGCACATGACTTCCCACCCCCGGTCGTGGGCACTCAGGTCTTTCTCGATCAGCGAAGTGTGGACGCTGAACCCGGCGTTGTTGACGAGCATGTCTATGGGGCGAGCTGGGTCTTCGAGGCGCGCCGCCACCCGGAGGACATCGGCGCGATCACCCAGGTCGGCCACCAGGATCTCGACCGAGCGGCCCATCGCGCGAATCTCGGTCGCCATGTCTTCCAGCCGCGAAGCCGTGCGGGCGACGAGGACCAGGTCGTAACCTCGTCTTGCGAGGTTTCGAGCGAACGCGGCACCGATGCCAGACGTTCCCCCCGTTACGAGAGCTACAGCCATGACACTTACGATACGGTCTTGACAGGTAACTTTCGTGCGTCGCACAGTTCCATAAGCACTGACAAGGGTTCCGATTCATGACAACTACTGGTGATGTTGGTCAACGTACGCGCTTCAACGTGCGCGAATTCGCGCGCACGGCACGGGGAAATCATCGCGCGGAGCTCGAGCTCGCCGAGTACGAGGATGCGCCACTGAGCGCAGAATCCCTGCACGCGGTGCGGTATCTCGGTCGCCTCGAGAGCGCGACCATGGAGCACCTGCGCAATCTCCTCGTGACGGCGACTCACAAGGATGCCCGGGTCACCGCCTTCCTCGTGACATGGGCATTCGAGAAGTTCTGGATCGCCGACGCGCTCGATGCCGTCCTCGAGGCCAACGGCAGCCCGAAGGCGCAGGATGTGCCAGAGGGAAAGAAGCGCCACACCCTCGACGAGGCCAGCGAGCGCCGCGGAGCCGTCCGCCGCGCGATCTCGGCCATCCGGCTCGGTGTTCCGATCATCGCCGTCCACGTCACGACCGGCCTGATCGATGAATGGATCACCCGCGCCGCCTACATTCGGCTCGCCGCGGCCAGCAAGAGTGCCGCGCTCGCTTCGACAGTGTCGATGATTCTCGATATCAAGCAGCGTCACGCCGACTTCTTCGAGGACGAGACCCGCCGCAGGCTCGAGGAATCCCCGCGCGCCGCAAAGCTGACCCGGAAGTCGCTCCTGAAGGCCGCATGGCCGATCGGTGCCGTCGATCGTTCGGCGGAAGACCGCGATTTCTTCGAGTCATATGTCTTCGGTGGGGAGTCTGGCGTCGCCAGCGCCGCCGTCATTGAGGCCCGTGTCGCCGCCCTTCCCGGTCTTGACCGGTCGGTGGGCGAGGCGATCGCCCGTAAACTACTTCCGTGAATCCGAAGTCTGCGAACGTCGATCTAGGCTCGGCACACGTCTTTCTGACCGGTGGTACCGGTTTTCTCGGCCAGGCGGTGCTCGAGCGCCTGCTCTCCGACCATAAGGACACGCGGATCACCCTGCTGATTCGCAAGAAGGGTTCAACGCCCGCAGTCGACCGCCTCCGCACTCTTTTGAAGAAGCCCGTGTTCAAGGTGTGGCGTGAGAAGGTCGGTGAAGAAGAGGTCGAGCGTGTCGTGCGCGAGCGCCTCGGTGTCGTCGAGAGTGGTCTTGGGCCCCTGCCGCCGCTTCCCCAGGACCTGGATGTCGTCATCCACTCCGCATCGACGGTTTCGTTTGATCCGCCCATCGACCAGGCGTTCGACACCAACGTCGGCGGCGCGGTCGGCCTTTACGAAGCCCTGCTGGCCAGCGGAAGCGACCCCGAGGTAGTGCACGTCTCCACCTGTTATGTCGGCGGGATCCGCAAGGGCGTCGCCCCGGAGGCCAGCCTGACGCACGATGTCGACTGGCGCGCAGAGTACGAGGCGGCTAAGAGCGCTCGCGACCGCGTCGAGCTCGCGTCCCGCCAGCCGGACGCCCTGCGCAAGTTCATCGAGGACTCGCGCGCCGTCCACGGCAAGGAAGGCCCGCAGGCCGTTGCGAAGTACGCCGAGGCCGCCAGGGTCGAATCTGTGCAGTCGACCCTGGTCGATTACGGCCGCACCAGGGCGGAGAGCCTCGGCTGGACCGACGTCTACACCCTCACCAAGGCGTTCGCCGAGCGCGCCGCTGAGCAGCTCTGGGCCGCGAACGGCCACCGGCTCTCCGTCGTCCGTCCGGCCATCATCGAGAGCGCCCTGCATCACCCGTACCCGGGCTGGATCGACGGTTTCAAGGTCGCCGACCCGCTCATCCTCGCCTACGGCCGTGGCCAGCTCCCGGAGTTCCCGGGGTTGCCTGACAGCGCCCTCGACGTCATCCCGGTCGACTATGTCGTGAACGTCATCCTCGCGGTGGCCGCGAACCCGGCGCCCCGCGCCGAGCCAGAGTACTTCCATGTGTCGTCAGGGGCGAGCAACCCGCTGCCGATGCACCAGATGTTCTACAACGTCAACCTGTTCTTCAAGAACAACCCGATGCCGGCCCCAGACGAGGCGGGTCACATCATCGCCCCGACCTGGCGATTTCCCGGTGGACGCAAGGTCGAAAGCGCCCTTCGCCGTGCACAGCAGCGCAACGACGCGCGCGAGAAGTGGCTCGAGCGATTCCCGTCGACGATCCGCAATCGCGACAAGATCGCCAAGGTAATCCAGCGCAAGAATGACCTGGAACTGCTCAGCAACTTCACCGAGCTCTACCGTGCGTACGTGCAGACCGAGATCATCTTCGACGACACGAACACCAAGGCCCTGAATGCCCGCATTCCTGCGCGCAAGCGTAAGGATCGTGGTTTCGACGTCACGGCGATCGACTGGGAGGACTACTTCCAGAATGTCCATTTCCCAGCCGTGATGGCGATGACGAGGGCATACGCGGTGCGACCGTCTGCTCGTGAGCGCACGGCAAAGGCCCTGCCCGAGCGGACGGATGTCGTTGCGGTTTTCGACCTCGAAGGCACCGTCGTCGACGTCAACCTCGCCTTCCAGTACCTCTGGGTGCGCTCAGCAGGGTTCCGCAAGGCGGCATGGCCGGGCGAGTTCCTCAGCCTCGCAACGAACGTTCCGACGTTCCTCCGGGCGGAGCGCCGCGACCGCGGCGAGTTCATCCGCGTATTCCTGCGCCGATACAAGGGGATGCCCGTCGGCCGCCTGGAGAAGGTTGTCTCTGGCGGGTACGGCGCGACGTTCCTGCGCCACACCTACCCGGCGGCGATCGAACGCATCATGGAGCATCGAGCGGCCGGTCACAGGACTGTCCTCGTCACGGGATCAATCGGCATCCTGGCTTCACCGATCGCCGGCCTCTTCGACGAGGTCGTTGCGAGCACAATGCACCAGCAGGATGGCGTCCTGACGGGTTACCTGGAGCGGCCACCGCTCGTCGACGAGGCTCGAGCGGCGTGGCTGCGGCAGTACGCCAAAACCCACAATCTAAACCTGACCCAGTCTTACGGGTACGGCGATTCGCACGCGGACCTGGTCTGGCTCGAATTGCTCGGAAACCCCAATGCTGTGAACCCTGACACCAATCTTTCGCGAGAAGCGCAACGAAGAAGGTGGAAGATCAACAATTGGAAGCGCGGTTCGCACGGTTTGACGCACAATGGAAGCGTTACCGAGATTGAGCGTTCGCCGGAAGTATCGAAGGGAGTGGGAGCGTAGGTCCACGCGTTCCCGACCGCACACATGGCATTTGACATCACGAAGTTCACAGAGACCTCTGTTCGCGTGCCATGGGACGACCTCGACCTCGAGTACTTTCGTGACCACCCGCTCCCGGAAGACACGCTTCGTACGCTGCGGTACATGACGGATGTCGAGTACCACACGGTCTGCTACACCCGCGATCTCCTGACCACCCCGTCGCACAAAGAGGCGGACATGAGTGCCTTCATGACGATGTGGAATCGCGAGGAGTTCTGGCACGGCGAGGCGCTCGCGACCGTTCTCGGCATCCACGGCATCACCGTCGACTTCGACGAGGTGAAGGCCAATCGCCTGAAGCTCGGCTGGAAGGATCGCCTCGACCCGATTAAGCAGTCGATCGCAGGCAAGATCGTCGGCAACGACTTCGTTGCGGTGCACATGGCGTGGGGAGCAGCGAACGAGCTTTCCGCGATCGCCGCATACAACCGCATGGCAGAGCTTGAAAAGGAGCCGGTTCTGGCGGAACTCCTTCGTCGCATCGCCAAACAAGAGGCGCGACACGTCGCGTTCTACACATCGCAGGCTCGCGACCGCCTTGCTGCGAGCAAGAAGGCCCAGGTGATCGCTCGGTTCGCGCTCAGCAAGTTCTGGGCGCCTGTTGGCTCATCCATCATGGAGCGAGTCGAGGTCCAGCACGTGATGAACCACCTGATGAGTGGCCCGGATGGTCGCAAGGCCGCCCGCAAGATCGACACATCGATCAGCAATATGCCGGGGCTCACTGGCCTCAAGATCGTCGAAGACTCGCTGAACGCGCTGGGAGTCGCCGCCTAGCTTGCTGCGAATGTGGTGACATCCTCAGTCCATTGTCACCGCGAACGGTAGGTTTACCAGTGGCTGCCCTGGACCTTGGTCGCTAATCGACCAATCAGCGCTGCGCATCCGTGTAGGCGTTCACCGCCACACCGGAATGCATATCGAAACGGGGGCTCAGCATGAGCGCACCAACAGTGTCACCTGTGGTTCGGATCATCCGTACCAAGCAGCGTGGCGACCGCGTCAATCCGACCACCGAATACTCGGCCCTCCTGCACACCGTCCGTGACGCTGGCCTGCTGCGGCGCACCACCGGCTACTACTACACAGTGTTCGGGATCCTGACGTTGGCCGTTGGCGGCATCATCGCTGGCTCCATCCTGCTTGGGCCGTCCTGGTACCAGCTCATCCTCGCCGGGGCACTCGGCATCGTGCTCACCCAGTACGCGTTCCTCGCTCACGAGGCTTCCCACCGCCAGGTGTTCGAGTCCGGCAAGGCGAACGACTTCGCCGGTCGTACGATCGCGAATCTCTTCGTCGGAATCAGTTACTCGTGGTGGATGACGAAGCACTCACGGCACCATGCCAATCCGAACGTTATGGGCAAGGACCCCGACATCGAGCGCGATTTCGTGTCGTTCCTCGCTTCGGATGCCGCAAAGGTGACCGGCGCGCACGCCTGGTTCACGCGCCGCCAGGGTTACCTCTTCTTCCCCGTCCTGATCCTTGAAGGACTGAACCTGCACCTGCAGGGTTTTCGCACTGTGTTCGGCCGCGGCAAGGTCGATAAGCGCTGGCTCGAGGTCACGATGCTGTCGGCTCGGGTCGGCGCCTACCTCGCGGTGTTGTTCATCCTGTTCCCACCCGGGCTCGCAGCGGCCTTCGTCGGCGTTCAGCTGGCCGTCTTCGGCATCTACATGGGGGCATCCTTTGCCCCCAACCACACGGGAATGCCCGTCCTTCCGCACGACTCGAAGGTCGACTTTCTTTCGCGCCAGGTACTGACCTCGCGCAACATCACCGGTGGCTGGCTCGTCAACGCATACATGGGCGGCCTGAATTTCCAGGTGGAGCACCACCTCTTCCCGAACATGCCGCGTCCGCACCTGCGCAAGGCACAAGTCATCGCTAAGGAATACTGCAAGACGCACGACATCGAATACACCGAGACGACCGTGTGGCAGGCCTACGCGATCGTCACGCGCTACCTGAACAAGGTCGGCCTGTCTGCCCGCACGACATTCATGTGCCCGGCGGCTGCCAGCTTCGGCCGCTGAGCCCGGACATTCTTCATCGCGACTGTGCTGCGGCGGGAAATATCCTTTCGAGCCTCTAATCTGAATGGGACGTCCCCCAAGACTCCACTGTGGTCTTCTTCGGGGATGTGGGAGGCTCGCCCAGCCGAGTAGGTCGGCGGGGCGAGCTGCCTCCCCGGTTCGTCTGACACGGTCGTGTCGAATGGCAAATCGTTGCGCTGGTGTACCGCGCTGTCTATTCGTGATCGTAGGATGAAAAAAGCGGAACCCGAAGCCGCTAAGGGGAACACATGAGAACAGACCTACCTGACGCCGAGCGAGTGCTCGATGTCGCAGCCGACATCGTGTCGAGTGGGGGCTATCAGACCCTGACTCTCGAGAGCCTGGCACGGGCCGCAGGAGTTGGCACAGCCGAGTTGATCGAACTGTTCGGAAGCCTCGACGAAGCCCTCGTCATCATGCTCAATCGCGAATTCACGAGCATCTACGTCTCGCTCGTCGATCACGTTGAGCGTGATCCCCGCGGTGGCCTGCTGTCTCGCATCTATTACTACACGCTCGCTGGCGTGTACGAGCGTCCTCTGGCGCGCGTGCTGTACACGGTCGATCGTGACGCGATGAACAAGATCATGCGCAGTGCGAACAGTTTCGGCTACGTGCCAGGTGTTGGCATTCGTGCCGAACTGATCGAACGCATGCAGGCCATCGGAATGGCGCGCCGTGATGTCGACGCTCGCACCGTTTCACAGATGCTGACCACATTTTCTGCTGGCCTCGCCCTCACCGCACCGCACGACGACCTCGACCGCATCGTTCGCGGCGTCTCGGACGTCCTCGTGCAGGTCGTCGATCTGGATGTTGCGGACACGACCCCGGGCAAGGCAGCCTTCTATGAGTGGGCAATGAGTCTCGTCCAGACGAAATAGTCGGGAATTCCCTTTACCGGGGCTCGGTTGCACCGAATGATGCGTTTGCATGGAAACCCGTGCGCAGCGCGAAAGGCGAACCCCCATGGCACAGCAACTTGAACTCGGCCTCGATACCTTCGGCGATGTGACGCGAGGAACCGACGGCGAACCGACCTCGTACCCCCAGGTGATCCGTGACGTGATCGAGGAGGCAGTACTGGCAGACTCGCTCGGCGTCGATTTCTTTGGCATCGGCGAGCACCACAGGGCGGACTTCTCTATCTCGTCACCAGAGATGGTGTTGTCGGCGATCTCCGGCCGCACATCGCGCATCCGGCTCGGCTCAGCGGTCACCGTTCTCAGCTCTGACGACCCGATCCGCGTGTTCCAGCGGTTCGCGACGCTCGACGCGGCCTCGCACGGTCGGGCGGAGATCATCCTCGGTCGCGGGTCGTTCACCGAATCGTTCCCGCTGTTCGGGTTCGAGCTGCGCCAGTACGAGCAACTGTTCGAGGAGAAGCTCGACCTCTTCGCTGAGCTGCTGAAGGAGCAGCCCATCACCTGGGAGGGGCAGCTGCGGCCGCCGCTAACGAACCAGAGTGTCTACCCGACCACGGAATCCGGCTCACTGAAGACCTGGATCGGCGTTGGGGGGAGCCCGGAATCCGTTGTGCGCGCGGCCAAGCACGGAATGCCGTTGCTGCTTGCCATCATCGGCGGGCAGCCAGAGCGCTTTGCGCCATATGTCGACCTGTACCACCGCGCTCTCGCCCAGATGGGCATGCCCGATCTTCCGGTCGGAGTGCATTCGCCCGGCCACATCGCGGCGACTGACGAGCAGGCCGCAGAAGAATTGTGGCCGGACTACAAGATCATGCGAGACAGGATCGGCGCGGAGCGCGGCTGGGGACCGATGGGGCGCGCAGAGTACGACTCCGAGATCGCGACGGGCTCGCTGTATGTCGGCTCACCGGAAACAGTCGCGCAGAAGATCGCCAAGACGGCCAAAGCGCTCGGCATCGCTCGATTCGACCTGAAGTACAGTGCGGGTCCGCTGCCCCACCAGACGCTGATGAACAGCATTGAGCTGTACGGGACGCAGGTCATTCCCCGGGTCCGCGAGCTGCTCGCGTAGGGCCGTTGAAGGCGCGTCGCTGCCAGTCAGGGGCGGGTGCGCCGCAGGACCGTTGACCCGACGAGACTGATGAAGAGGACAATCGCCGCGGTGGAGTAAATCTCTCGGACGGCGGTCGCCGGCACGAAGATGGCGGCGACGATGGCCACGAGGCAGCAGGCGAGAGCGCTGGCCCACACCGTGAGGACGCGGTCAGTTTTCGGAATGCTGCGGACGAAGCGCGAGAAGTACGCGCCAGCTCGCCTGCGCACCCACAACACGTAGCCGAGGATACAGGCGGTCGCAAGAAGTGCAACTATCACGGAGATGGTTTTGTCGGTTGTCCCGGTCGCGGGCCCCCGCCCGACGCCGTTCACGATAACGACGGCGACCCACAGCACGATGTTGACGACACGCAGCGACCGTCCGGCCGCGACGCGCAGGTTGTAGAGGGCGAGGGCGGAGTTCGGGTCTCGCGCCAGGATTCCGACGAATCCTGCGGCGGCACTGCCCGCGTTACCGTTGCGCATATCGATGACGGCGAGGTTATTGCGCGCTCCGGCGTGGGTCGGGTCGAGCGAGAGTGCCTCGCGATAGTGGTCGGCAGCCGCACCGGTGTCTCGCGATGCATCCGCCACCCGGCCAGCGGCAAAATGGACCTCCGCTTCACCGGGGGCAAGCCGCAGCGCCTCGGCCATGCTGTTGGCCGTATCGGTGGAGATCGCGTGCGCAGACGCGTCAGCGTGCGCGACGATCGTGTGACTCACCCACAGCCACGGAGCCAGTTGTCTCGAGGTGCGCGCCGCCTCACGGGACTGGGCATGCGAACCGAGCCTCGTGTATGCGATCGAGAGGATGCGCCACGGAAACGGATCATCCGGGTCGAGGGCGAGCGCCTTCGTCGCGGCGGCGATCGCGTCGGTCGCGCCCTGCCGTCCTGAGTCCGCCGCCAGGTGAGCCTGGGCCAGGAGCTGGAGGAGTTCTGGGGCGTCGGGCTGATCGGCAAGGGCCTGTCCCAGCGCCGTGATCGCCTGCGCTGGCCGGTTGGTGTCAAGGTAGACGCGAGCCTGCGAAGCGGCATCGAGTGCGCTCACAAGCGCTTTGCCTTCTTGAGATAGGCCTTCAACTCGGTGTACGTGCCGTCGCCGTCGCCGAAGAGCACGACGTTTCGTGCGCTGTCGAGCCAGGATGAGATGGATGGCGTCGCCTCGCGGAGAGCCGCCTTCACGTCGCTCATCCGGATCATCCTGGTGATGCCCGTGGATGCGCTGTCAGTGAGCGCCTTCTCAGCGGCGACCTCACAGACGTAGGCGATGTCGGCACCAGAGAGCCCGTCGGATGCCGCAGCGAGGGCACCAAGGTCGATTCCCTCGACCGGGCGGGATGCAAGGTGATAACGGAAGATCGCCTCGCGCGCTGCAAGGTCCGGAGGGAGCACGAGCACGGTCCGGTCGAATCGGCCGGGGCGGCGCAGTGCCGGGTCGACATCCCACGGCTGGTTGGTTGCCGCGAGAACAAACACGCCGTCGTTGGCGCCATCCACACCATCGAGCTCGGTGAGCAGTTGGTTGACGGTGCCACGCATGGCATTGTTGCGCGTCATGCTTCTGCGCTGGCCGAGTGCATCGATCTCGTCGAGGAACACGACACAGGGCGCTTCGCGCCTGGCCTGCTGGAACAGGTCGTGGACATTCTGTTCGCTGCGGCCGATGTACGGGTCAAGGATGTCTGCGAGGCCGACCGAAATGAACTTTGCCCCGAGTTCTCCGGCGACGGCTCGAGCGATGAACGTCTTGCCGCATCCGGGGGGGCCGTACATCAGGAGGCCCCCGCGGAGACTCTTGCCGTAAAGTGCGCGCAACTCGGGGTTACGCAGCGGCGCGAGGAAGGCGGAGGTCAGTCGTTCCTTCACCGCGGTCATACCGCCGACATCTGCGAGCGTGACGGTGGAGCGTTCGGTGTCGAATGCGGAGATCTCGGGTGACGCCTCGTCGTCGACGAACATCGGCTCTGCCAGGTCGTCCACCTGTTCTTCGGCCTTCGACCAGTCGAACTCGCCGGCGGCAACCGGTTGAGCCTGCGCAACAGCGGGGATCCCCTCTGCGGAAGCCGCGGCGCTGGTCGGTGTCGAATCGTGCGTGAGCGCACGCGAGACCAGGGCCCTCGCATCCTGATTTTGCGGATCCAGCTGCAGGACGGCGCCCGCCAGCGAGATCGCCTCATCGGCCTGCCCGTCATCCAGCAGGAGGCGCCCGAGGTGAAGCCTCAGGTGGATGTCATCCGGTGTCGCCTCGATCGCGCGTCGGAGTGAAGCAATGAGGGACTCATCCATGGACCGAGTTTATTCTCACGTTGCCGTGAGTCTTCCGAGCCAGCCCAAGACAAAAGCCCCGGCCGCAGATGCGACCGGGGCTTTCGTGTGAAGCAGATTAGATGGGGCGAATGTTCTCGGCCTGGGGTCCCTTGGGGCCCTGTGCAACCTCGAACTCAACCTTCTGGTTCTCGTCGAGCGAGCGGTAGCCGCTCGTCGCGATAGCAGAGTAGTGCGCGAACACGTCCGCGCTGCCGTCCTCGGGGGAAATGAATCCAAACCCCTTCTCGGCGTTGAACCATTTAACTGTGCCTGTTGCCATGTAAGTGAAACTCCTTGTTAGTGCATTCGGTCGGTCCCGAATACCGGAGCCTCTCAGTTACCACGCGACTAGCGCGATAATGCACCGCTAACACTAGTGCAGAAGCTCATTTGCGCGATACCCGGAACCCAAAACGTGATAATACGCAGAAATATATCTTTTCGCGTTATGCGATGGCGAGTTCCTCACGGAGGCGTCCGATCCCTGCACGGATGCGGGTCTTGACGGTGCCGACGGGGATGCGGAGGATCTGCGACACCTCGCTGTGACTGTATCCGGAAAGGTGAGCGAGGGTGACGGCCTGGCGCTGGGAATCCGGCAGTTTGCGAAGGGCCTCGTCAACGCGCTGGCTATCGATGCGCAGCTCGACGACCTCGGCGACGTCTTCCGAGGGCTCGACGAGGTCGCGAATTCCCATCTTCAGGTCCCGCGCGGTGCGGGCGGATGACGCGCGCACCCGATCGACCGCGCGGCCGTGGGCCTTGCGCAGCACCCAACCAACGGCGCTGCCCTTACCGGCGTCGAACCGGAAGGCCTGCTGCCAGACCTCGAGGAAGACCTCCTGGGCGACCTCCTCTGCGTAGCCACTGTCGCGGAGAACGCGCGTGGCGAGGCCAAGAACGCGCGGGAACATCCTGTCGTACAACTCACCGAAGGCGACGGAATCGCCGAGTGCGGTTCTCGCGAGGAGGGAAGCTTCAATATCGATCGGGGTGACAGAAGGCACGGGTAGTCCAAACTCTCAAGTGGGGCCCAGTTCGGGTGGGTTCACACAGAGAGACTGACTTGCTCGGCGATTATGACGCGATCGGTTCGGTTTTCTTTGGTCCCCAAAACAGGGGACACGCGAACTACCAACCGGACGGCTTGTAGTCCTTCAGAAAAACGCCGTGCAGGTCGACCCCCGCTTCGCCCTGGACGATCGGGTCGTAGACGCGCGCCGCACCGTCGACGAGGTCGAGGGGGGCGTGGAATCCCTCTTCAGCGAGCCGCACCTTCGTGGGGTGCGGGCGCTCGTCGGTGATCCAGCCGGTATCGACGCTCGTCATGAGGATCCCATCGCTCTCGAACATCTCGCCTGCGCTGGTTCGCGTGAGCATGTTCAGTGCAGCCTTGGCCATATTCGTGTGTGGGTGCCCTGGACCTTTGTAGCGGCGTGAGAAGACGCCCTCCATCGCCGAGACGTTGACGATGTACTTGCGGCGCGCGCTCGACGCCGCCATCGCGGGCCGGAGGCGCGAGATCAGGAGGAACGGCGCGGTCGTGTTGGCAAGCTGCACCTCGAGCATCTCGAGTGGGTCGACCTCATCGACGTTCTGTGTCCAGCTGTTGACGTGATGGGTGTCGGGCACGAGTCCTCCGGCATCGATCGCGGTGCCGGCAACCAGGCGTTCCAGCGATGTAGAGCCCGCTGCCAGGGCGTCCGCCGTCAGCCGGTCGGCCTTCGATGCGGCTGCGGCAAGGATGGGGTGGCTCCCGACCGAAGCGGCGAGGGCCTCGGGGTGCGCGTCATTAGTGTGCCCAAAGGTCAGAAGCTCCGGAAGCGGGCCGTCCGGCAGGGGAGCGAGCTCGGCCTCGGCCAGCGGTGCGTACGCGCCGGGGGAGCGCCGGACGGTCTGCGCCGCGTTGTTGATGAGGATGTCGAGCGGCCCGGCCTCGCGCACTGCGTCGGCCAGCCCGATGACCTGCGCGGGGTCGCGAAGATCGATTCCGACCACTCGCAGGCGGTGCAGCCACTCCGCGGAGTCTGGCAGCCCGGCGAACCTGCGCACGGCATCCCGGGGAAACCGGGTCGTGATCGTCGTATGCGCGCCATCCCTCAATAGCCTGAGCGCGATGTACATGCCGATCTTGGCGCGACCGCCGGTCAGAAGAGCGCGCTTTCCCGTCAGGTCGGTGCGGGCGTCGCGGCGCTCGTGACTCATTGCGGCACAGTCCGGGCACAGCTGGTGATAGAACGCGTCGACCTGCGTGTAGTGCTGCTTGCAGATGTAGCAGGCGCGCGATTTCATCAGCGTTCCTGCGACGGGCGCCGCTGTGGTCGTTGCGAGCGCGATGCCCCTGGTCTCATCGTCGATGCGGTCGGCTGCGCCCGTTGCGGTGGCGGCGACGACTTCTCGGTCTGCGTCCGCGATCTGGGCTCGCAGTTCGAGCCGCCTGGCCTTCTTGACCGACTTGAACATGACGGCTGTCGCGTGCCGCACTGTCACGAAGTCGGGATGCGACTCGTCGAGTTCGTGCAGGCGCGCAAGGACGTCGAGGGTGATGGCGAGTCGCTCCGGGTCTATGCCGGCGCTCTCGTCTTCGGCTGATTCAGGCACATCAGATTCTAACGGCGTTCCAGTTCGCCAGTCCGAGCTGGAGCGTTGCGACCATACGACGGAAGCTCCGTTCGAGATCTGGCAACTCGAACGCGCCAGCCGCAATCAGGGTCACGAATCCGTGCAGTGTCGAACGGATCAGCCTGGTGGCGTCTATCGCGTCGTCGCCCGTGAGTCCGAAACCTGCGAGGGCGTCGAAGATGACCTGGATAGCGCGCGAGCTGACCTCCATGTCGGTCGGGTCATCCGGATCCGGCGCTCGAAGCGTCGTCGCGTAGCGCCCGGGATGGGCCATCGCCCAATCACGGTATGCCACCGCCAGGGCGTCCACCGCGTCGGCTGCCGACTTGCCGACGGTCGCCCGCGTGAGCACGTCGGCGAGTTCGTGCCTCGCGCGAATTGCGACGAGGCGTTGCAGGTCATCGGCTCCCGCCACGTGTTTGTAGAGGCTCGGGGTCTGTACTCCTAGCCGGGTAGCAAGGGCAGCGAGAGTTACAGGCCCGCCCTCGTCGGCCAACTGCTCTGCCTCTTCCACCACACGCTCTTCGCTGAGCCCCGCCCTAGGCACGATTCGTGACCTTCGCGAGGAACGCGATGACCGCAGGGGTGACGATGTCGGGTCGCTGCGACTGGGGATAGTGCCCGGCCTCCGGGACCATCAGCACCTCCGAGCCCAGCAGGTGCTCCGAGATCCACGCTGCCTCAGCCGCGGGGCTCCTAAAGTCGGGGTCGAGCTCGCCCATAACGATGAGTGCTGGTGCGCTCACGGTGTCGATGACGGCCTCCGATGGATCGTGCGTGACCGTGTGCGTCGTCTTCGAGAAGGTGGCTGCGTAGCCCTTCCGGCGCATGGCGGCAGTCGATCGGCGCTGGTATTCGGCGAAGTCGGCTGGCTTCTGCCCAGCGTAGAGGCTGGGGAGGTAGGCCTTCCAGACTGGTGCGG
>DASYEE010000140.1:0-8336 GCA_036499165.1 Galbitalea sp.
GAAACGCCAGCCTGGCGCGGATTTCGAGCGGCTCCGAATCGACTCAAAAGCCATCGCTTACACGGCCCCGTCCATCCAAAATCCGCGCCAACAAAGCAAAAGTCGGGACATCGTCTATCAACGATGTCCCGACTCATCACAATGGTGGATCCAAGGGGATTCGAACCCCTGACCCCCTGCATGCCATGCAGGTGCGCTACCGGGCTGCGCCATGGACCCCGGTGTGTTGCCCGCAAAAGGCAACTACGACAGATTACTACACAGTCGACGCGCATCGCGCATCGCCCGAACAACCCGCGCGTGCCACCTAGTCGCGTCGCCAGTCGACGCCGCCAGGGAAGTCGGAGTGGAGGAGGTCCATCAGCAGGCCGTCCTCCCAGTGACCCTCGGGGCGCAGCTGGTATTCACGCAGGACCCCGATCCGGCGGAAGCCGAGACGCTCGTAGCTTCGGATCGCGGGTTCGTTGTAGATGTTGGGATCGAGCGTGAAGCGATGATGCCCGAGCGCGACGAGGTGGTTGATGACGATCGACAGCGCTTCGGCGCCGTACCGCCTCCTGTACCAGTCGGCACCCAGGAAAAGGTGGATGACAACGTGTTCGTATTCAGCATCGTCATGTGGGTAGAGAAAAATGGTGCCGGCACAGCGGCCGTCGATCTCCATGACGAGCGCGGCGTCCGACTCAAGGATCTCGGCACGAACTCGGTCGGCCGTGTATCCGACCCACCACTTCGAGACCTCAGGCTCCGACAGGATGCCGAGCAGTGCCGCGGCATCGGCTTCGACGGGCGGCCGAAGCGTCATCCGCTCCCCCGGCATCGCCGGCCAGGTCATTACTCGACCGAGCGCGCGACGGGAAGCTCGATAGGGATGACGGGGCAGTCACGCCACAGTCTCTCGAGCGAGTAGTACATGCGGTCTTCCTCGTGGAAGACGTGCACGACGAGGTCACCGAAGTCGAGAAGCACCCAATGGCCGTCCTGGCGGCCTTCGCGACGCAGCGGCTTCGCTCCGCTCTCAATCAGCTTGTCTTCGATTTCGCCGGCGATGGCAAGGACGTTGCGCTCGTTGCGGCCCGTGACGAGCAGGAAAGCGTCGGTGAGGGGCAGCGGCCCGGAGACGTCGAGCGCCACAAGGTCTTCCCCGCCCTTCGAGTCGGCGGCAGCCGCCGCGATTCTGATGAGGTCGAGCGCGTACGAAGAAGCAGTCACGGATTCCTAAGAGTTGAACTGGCCGGTAGCGAGTGCCCAGACGAGCAACCCGACTACGCCGACGACGAGTACGGATGCCGCGGCGATCCCGATGGTGAGGAGGCGGTTGCTCTGCGGCTTCTTGCTTTCGATCACACCACGAGTCGAGGTGTGAGTGCTCACCGCGCGGATTGCTCGCACGGGAGCGGAATCGGGCGAGGCGACCTCGCTGTCGAGCGGGTCATCCTCGAAGTCCGAGTTATCGACACGGTGCGGATGCGCGCCGGTGGAGCCGAGGCTGCGTGGCAGGTCGATCGACCCGGTCACGAGGATCTCGCCGGTGGCCGTGAGAGGCCGGGTGAGGTCGGTCGACTGCGGAACGGACGGCAGCACGAGCGCGCTGGTCGTGATGGCAGAGGTTCCCGTGCCGACGGTGCGGCTGAGGGTGTTCTCCGACGGCAGGCCGTCGTCTTCCTGCTCGGCCTGGACCGACCAGTGGCCGGTTGGTCGAGCTGAGGGGACGCGTTCCGTCTCGGGCTCGAGGAAGACCGGCTCAACTGACACCGGTGCGGGCGTCGATGGCAGCTGGTCAATCTCTGGCTGCAGGCCCGCCGGCGGAGCAATCAGCACGGCGTGGTCGGTCGGGGCGGGCGGCGCTGCGGCCGCCGGGGCGGACGTCTCGCTCGGCGCGGGCGCGCTCGGCGCGCTGACTGCCGACGGAACCGAACCGGCACCCTGCAGTGGTGCCTGTGCAAAGACGTCAGGAGTCGTCGCGAGGCCGAACGGCTGGACGGCGGGGGTCGGCTCTGGCTCGTCGAAGAAGATCGGAGCAGGCAGCCCGTTTTCAAGCGACACCGGCGCGGGAACGGGAGGCTCGACGAGAGCCGCGACCGGTTGCTCGGTTGCAGGGTGCTCGACTGCAGCGTGCTCGACTGCTGCTTGCTCCACGACCGGCTCGATGTCGCCCTCGCCTGCAGCGTCGCCCTCGTTAGCGTCGGCCTCGTTGGCGTCGGCCTCGTTGGCTACGGTCTCGTGCTCAGTCTCGGGCGCGTCCACTGGAGCTGGCGGGGCAAACCCCGCAGACACTGCCCCGCCCGGAGGCGGTGGTGCAGCACTGATGGGGCTGGTGACCGGGGCGGGAGCAGAAAGGGTGGCGACCTGGGCATCCCGAGCGGCAGCCTCAGCTTCGCGGCGGGCCTTCGTGAGGGAGTCGAACTCGGCCATCGCGTCGGCTAGCGCCTGCGATTGGCCGGGCGGCGGCGCCAGTGTTGGCAGCTCGATCGGACCGGAATTCAGGATGCTGTCGATCGTCTCCGGCAGCGCGAGCGGAGGCGCAGCCGCTTCCTGGGCGGCACGAAGCTCGCGAAGCTCGCGGCGAGTGAGGGTGTGGTCGGCTGCCGGGTCGTCCGACTGCGGCGGCCGGGCGGCGTGCGACCCCGTCGCGGGAGCGGCACCCTGGGTGTGGTAATCGAGATCGACGGGCGCCGTAAGTGGTGCCGACGACACCGGCTGAACAGGCGGCACCGCCTGGACGGGCTGCACTGGCGCGACCGGTGGCGCAAAGCTTGGAGCCGGTGCCTGGGAGACCCCCGCGAACTGCTCTCGCGAAATGGCGGCGCGCCGACCCTCCGGACTGAAATCGCGCACGCGGAAGCCGGGCTGGTCAGGCTCGCCGGGGGGCGGCGACGTCGCAAGGCTGCCCTGGGTGTAATCGTCGGTCGGCGGAGGCGCGAGGCGCTGCTCGGCTGGGGGCTGCGCGGGGGTCCGTGCGGGCTCCGGAGTCGGCAGGTGATCGGCGGGCAGCGGTACACGACCCTGCGTCACATACGTCAGCGGCTCGAAGCCGGCCGCCGCTGGGTCAGGTAGAGGGGCGGGCAACTGCGCGCGCCGGCCCGTCATGTGCGGTTGCACCGGCTGGTCGGCCGCAGCCTGCTGCTCTTTGCCTTCTGCGTCGAATGAGTATCGCGGAGCGGAGGTCGGCTCTGCCGTCGACTGCTCAGCAGGCACTTGCTCCGGATTCTCGCCGCGCTCACTCTGCCGAACCGCGCGCCGCGATTGCGGTGGCGGATCTTGGAATGTGGTCATGCAATGCTCCGATACAGGTGGTGCTTGGAGATGTACTGGACGACGCCATCAGGAACCAAATACCAGACCGGAAACCCCCGGCTAACCCTGCTCCGGCAGTCGGTGGACGATATCGCCAGCGCGGGAACTTCAAGCGAGCTTACGCCCTGGGCAGGCAGAGCGCTAATGGTGAGGTCGTGACCGGGGCGCGAAACGGCCACGAAATGCGCCAGCGACCAGAGCTCGGTGACGTCTTTCCAGTCAAGGATCTGCGCGATAGCGTCCGCTCCTGAGATGAAGAACAGGTCGGCATCCGGATGCAATCGACGGATGTCGCGGAGCGTATCGATCGTGTAGGTGGCGCCCTCCCGGTCGATGTCGACGCGGCTCACGGTGAACCGCGGGTTGGCCGCCGTCGCGATGACGGTCATGAGGTAGCGGTGCTCACTGTCGGTCACCGCCGGCTTCATCCAGGGCTGGCCGGTGGGAACGAAGAGCACCTCGTCGAGATCGAAATGCTGTTGCACCTCGCTCGCGGCCACGAGGTGGCCATTATGGATGGGATCAAACGTGCCACCCATGATGCCGACCCGCTGGCGGCGCTCAGGCTCGGCCACGGAGCCCTAGTGTGAGTCCGAAGTACCGGCCTGGTGACCGGCGTGACCGTGTTCGTGGTCGTCGTGGTGAGAAGTCGCCGCCTTGACCGCGTGGCGATTGGCTACATCCCGGTAGGTCCAGGTGATCACACCGAGAGCCAGGAAGACGATGAACGCGATCAGCGCAAACGCCCAGTTCGGCACCCACAACGGGGCCTTCTCATCGGCCGCCATGACGACGCTGGCCAGAATGTGCATTCGGATCTCCCTTTCGAAACTGCTATAAAGTCTAGCCGCGCACCTGGCCGCTGCCGCGCACAACCCACTTGGTGCTCGTGAGTTCCGGAAGCCCCATCGGGCCGCGTGCATGCAGCTTCTGGGTCGAGATGCCGACCTCTGCGCCGAAACCGAACTCACCGCCATCCGTAAATCGCGTGGACGCGTTCACCATCACGACCGCCGAGTCGACCTCGGCGAGGAAGCGCTCAGCGCGTGCGAGATCGTTCGTGATGATCGACTCCGTGTGGTGGGTCGAATATCGGTGGATGTGGTCAAGCGCCGCGTCCAGGTCTGGCACGACACGCACGGCGAGATCGAGCGACATGTACTCGGTAGACCAGTCTTCCTCTGTTGCAGGCACGGCATCCGGGTAGATCTCCCTGACACGCTCGTCGCCGTGGATCGTCACGCCATCATCCAGCAGGCGAGCGAGAACGGCAGGAAGGATGCGTTCGGCGGCAGCTTCGTGGACGAGAAGGGTCTCGAGGGCATTACAGACGCTCGGACGCTGGACTTTGGAGTTCTGCACGATGTCTGCAGCCACGGTCGCATCCGCTGACTCGTCGAGGTAGATGTGCACCACGCCGGCACCGGTCTCGATGACGGGGACCTTCGACTCGGTGACCACTGTGGTGATCAGTTCTGCGCTACCGCGCGGGATGAGCACGTCGATGTAGCCGCGAGCCTGCATGAGCTGCCGGGCGCCATCCCTGCCGAATTCGTCGACGGTCTGGATCGTCTCGGCTGGAAGGCCAACTTCGATCATGGCACCCTGGAGCAGTTCGACCAGGACCCGGTTGGTGTTCTCAGCCGCTGAGCCACCACGCAGCACCACGGCGTTGCCGCTCTTGAGCGCGAGGGCTGCGATGTCGATCGTGACGTTCGGGCGCGCCTCGTAGATGGCACCGACGACCCCGAACGGCACGCGGAGCTCTGTGATCTGGAGACCATTCACGAGACGCGAGCCGCGCACGGCCTCACCAATCGGGTCGGCCAGCGAAGCGATCTGGAGCACGGCAGCCTCGAGGGCTTCGAGTCTGCGGTAGTCGAGCCGGAGGCGGTCCTGCATGCCGTCGCTCAGGCCGTTGTCACGGGCATTCGCGAGGTCGAGCTGGTTGGCCGGAAGGATGCGATCGGCATTGCGCAGGATCGTCGCGCCGATGGCGTGCAACGCGAGATTCTTCTGCTCGGTCGTCACCGTCGCGAGAACTCGTGCCGCTGCGCGCGACGCATCGAGTTTCTGGGTGAATGACGGTGCCTCGACTGCTGTCTCTGCCATTGCGCAATCCTATTCCGCGGCAGCGAACCAGGTGCCGAGATCGGCACCAGACAATGCATCGCCCGCGCTTTCCGTGGCAGCGAACAACACGGGCGTGCCTGCCGTCGCGGCATGGCGAGCCGCGGCGATCTTCGTGCCCGCTCCCCCCGTACCCACCCCCGCGGCACCGACCTCGCCGATGACGACACCAGCCAGCTCATCGCCGTACCCGACGAACGGAATGCGCTCGGCGCCCGGCTCATGTGGCGGCCTGGTGTAGAGGGCATCGACGTCTGAGAGCAGCACGAGCAGGTCGGCGCCGACCAGCTCAGCCACGAGGGCGGCCAGCCTGTCGTTGTCGCCGAACCGGATCTCCTGCGTCGCGACGGTGTCGTTTTCGTTGACGATCGGAAGGATGCGCAGCGACAGCAGCCGCTCCATGGCGCGCTGGGCGTTGCTGCGATGAGCCGCGTTCTCGATGTCGCCAGCGGTCAGGAGCACCTGGCCCGCCACGATCCCGTAGCGCCGAAGGCTCTCCTGGTAGCGATAGATCAGGAGATTCTGCCCCACGGCGGCCGCGGCCTGCTGGGTCGCGAGATCGGTGGGACGGGAGTCGAGCTGCAGGAACGGCATTCCCGTAGCGATCGCACCGGAGGAGACCAGGACGACCTCGCAGCCGCGAGCGTGGGCTGCAGCGAGCGCATCGACGAGAGGCGCGATCTGCCCGATGTTGTCACCACTGATTGACGACGACCCGACCTTCACGACGATGCGCGCCGCACCTGGGATACCTGAGCGATCGGTGATCCGGTGCGACGCGCGCGTCG
Source organism: Galbitalea sp. (assembly GCA_036499165.1). Classification (GTDB taxonomy): domain Bacteria; phylum Actinomycetota; class Actinomycetes; order Actinomycetales; family Microbacteriaceae; genus Galbitalea. The sequence continues at coordinate 6,216 of DASYEE010000140.1, forward strand.
ATATGGTCTCGTCAGTCACCGGTCTCGCTTTCGGAGTCTGCTGCTGCCGTGCGCGAAACTGCGAAGCCTTCGTCGTCTCGCCAGATGCCGGCCTCGCGCTCAGCGACGAGCTCAGCGCGCGCGGCTGCCTTGGCATCCATGCGCTCGAGGTATTGCGCGCGACGCGTGATGTGGGTCGGGCGGTCGTCGCCGCGCAGGAGACGTGGATCCGTCCCGCGCGGAGCCATCATGAGCTCTGCCGTCGAGGTGAGGGTCGGCTCCCAGTCGAATTCCATCCCACGGCCACGGCCGATGATGACGGTGGAGCCTGCGACCGCACCCGACTTGAACAGCTCATTTTCGACGCCGAGCTTCGCCAGCCGGTCTGCGAGGAAGCCGACGGCCTCTTCGTTCTCGAAGTCGGTCTGCTGCACCCAGCGCTCCGGCTTCGCGCCGAGAACGCGGTAGATGTTGCCGTAGCTTCCGCCTTCGACCTTGACAACGAAGTCGACCTCGTTGACCGCGCGCGGCCGGATGACGATGCGCGGGACTGCAAGCTCCTTCGCCTTCTCTGCCCGGTCTGCTTCAACGACCTCCGCGAGGGCGAAGGTGAGTTCGCGGAGTCCGGCCCGCGAGACGGCCGAGATCTCGAAGACGCGGTAGCCACGAGCCTCGAGGTCGGGGCGCACGAAGTCCGCGAGTTCGCGGCCCTCCGGTACGTCGACCTTATTGAGGGCGATCAGCTGCGGGCGCTCGAGCAACGGCAACTGGCCATCGGGAACGGGATACGCCTCGAGCTCAGCGAGGATTACGTCGAGGTCACTGATCGGGTCGCGACCCGGTTCGAGCGTCGCGCAGTCGAGCACGTGAAGAAGGGCGCTGCATCGCTCGACGTGGCGCAGGAACTCGAGGCCGAGGCCCTTGCCCTCACTCGCGCCCTCGATGAGGCCCGGTACGTCCGCTACCGTGAAGCGCACCTCGCCGGCCTGGACGACCCCGAGGTTCGGGTGAAGCGTCGTGAACGGATAATCGGCGATCTTCGGCTTCGCAGCGGAAACGGCCGCGATCAGGCTCGACTTGCCTGCGGACGGGTAGCCGACGAACGCGATGTCTGCGACGGTCTTCAGTTCGAGCTGAACGTCGCCTTCCCAGCCATCCGTGCCGAGCAGCGCGAAACCGGGCGCCTTGCGCTTAGTGGATGCAAGCGCCGCGTTGCCGAGGCCGCCCTGCCCACCCGGGGCGACGATGAAACGCATGCCTGCGGTGTCGAGGTCGATCAGGATCTCGCCGTCTTCACCGTGCACGACTGTACCGACCGGAACGCCGAGTTCGAGCTCTTCGCCGTGCCCACCGGACTTGTGGTCGCCCATGCCCGGTCCGCCGTTTTCTGACGCCCGGTGGGGCGCTCGGTGGAACCCGAGCAGGGTGGTCACCTGTGGGTCCGCGACGAGGACTATGTCTCCGCCGTTGCCGCCGTTGCCGCCATCCGGTCCAGCGAGAGGCTTGAATTTCTCGCGCTTGACCGAGACGCAGCCATTGCCGCCGTGACCCGCCCGAAGGTGCAGGGTCACCTGGTCAACAAACGTTGCCATGCGAATGCTCCTTAGTGATGTCTATAAACAACAAAAGCGAGCCGAAGCTCGCCTTTGATGGTGGTGCGTGAAGTTATTCGGCAGCGACGATGTTGACGACCTTGCGGCCGCCCTTCTTGCCGAACTCGACAGCGCCCGCGGCAAGCGCGAACAGCGTGTCGTCGCCACCACGGCCGACGTTGGCGCCCGGGTGGAAGTGCGTGCCGCGCTGGCGGACGATGATCTCGCCCGACTTGACGACCTGGCCGCCGAAGCGCTTGACGCCGAGGTACTGCGCGTTGGAGTCGCGGCCGTTACGAGTGGAGCTTGCGCCCTTTTTATGTGCCATCTCTTCTACCGGTCCTAACGACTACTTGATGCTGGTGATCTTGACGCGGGTGAGCTCCTGGCGGTGGCCCTGGCGCTTCTTGTACCCGGTCTTGTTCTTGAACTTCTGGATGACGATCTTCGGGCCACGCAGGTCGTTCAGGACCTCAGCGGTGACGGTGATCTTCGCGAGCGCCTTGGCGTCGTGAATGATGGTGTCGCCATCGACGTGCAGCACTGGCAC